>JAFGHS010000097.1 GCA_016930075.1 Deltaproteobacteria bacterium | reverse complement strand
TTAAAAAATAAGGCACGGATTCCAGCAAATCCAAAAGCGTGCCGGTCTTTTTTGTTTTTCCGGAACCGACAGGGGGCAACACAGTATATTGATATTTTTTCAGAACTTTTGTTCCCATAAAAGAAAACCTCCGCGATTTAATCTTCGCCCGCCGTTTTTAAACTGCAACCCGCCACATAGTGCATATCTTTCCTGGCGAAGTCCATCTTGATATCCCAAACATCGAGAACCTGCGCAATACGATAGGCGATGATGACGCCCGTCTGCCCCCAGTAATCGTTATTCTTTACCACCTGCCCCCGTCAAATTTGCTTTCTTTGTATTTTTCCACAATTTCACAGAGCATGAGCCATTGGACAAGATACTGACGGTAAAGATCGCTTTCAATGGTCAATACCGGACGAAACGCCCAGCCTTTGATTTTTTGAGCGGCAAATACGTCGCGTACCCGCGAACTCACTACCCACGAAGGCTGACCAAACCAGCCGCACCAGGGCTCTGCCGTGCGGGCGAAATCGAAAACGCCTTTTAAATCCTTTGCATGGTAAGACAGGCAACCTATGTGACTCCGGTGGCCATCTTCTTCGGGATATTCACTCCGAATGCGCTGCACGGAGCAATCTGCAATTACGGGATGGAGAACAACCTCGCTGAATAGCTGAAAATAATCGGAGTAAAAATTATCGGTTTTCGGATTCAAAACAGACTTTGTGGACCAGCCGGTCAAACCCGCTTGCCGAAAGGCGTCCACAACAGCCTTCCCGATAACATATTCACTCGTCCATTGATCAATGGAACCGATCATGTTCGGCTTAAGGGGTATACGGCTCAGGGCAAAACCAGAAACCAACCGTATGGGTTCTTTACCGCCGCGGGCAGCGAATCTTGTTTTTTGAAAGGCCGCAAAGTTGTGTTCGTGATCCTTATTGGTCTCTGAAATAAATTTTCGACAGACGGCTTCAAAGTGCGAAATGCAGCGCAATTCTTCTTTAGTAAAGACAGCCTCGCCTGACACCCAGAAACCGCCGGTTTTTTCTCCTTCTTGAAGAACGGCGGGAAGAACAGCGTCATCCAGCGCCACAGCGTAGCGGCCGCTGGTCGCTTTAAGGGATTGGGATGGGAGTAACCTTTTAAGAACTTCGAGGCTGCTTCCAAAGGGGCATAATCGCGCGTTCAGATGCATAAACGAAATCACTCCGTTTTCAAATCTTTTCTATGCAAGCCCCTCAAGTAATTTTCCGCCACTTCTTTATTGAGGAAATCTCAACTGCGGCCTCTTTAATAATTTCTTTTTCATAGCAATGTATTTTATAACACAGCAGATTGTTTCTAAAAATAAAATCCTCGGCAAACCCTTTATCGATGGTTTTAAACTCCGTCAATTGATGTAATTGGACGTCTATTAAAACAACCCTTGTCACAGGCCCCATTCTTTCGTCCGTAGTTAACCACTCCTGCGCGGCCAAATATCTTGAATCGTCCGACCACTGAATATGATTACCGAAAATCCTGTGCTTTATTTTGGCGCTATCAACAGCCAGCGAAAAATAAGCCGGGCCGAAACGGATTTCACCGATAAAACTCAATTCTGCAACATGTTTTTGGTCAGGTGATTTTATTTTATCCATCTTGCGCCCCTCGCATCATCACCAGATAACCTTAAAGCATGCCACAATAAAAACACCTGCCGCACTACCGAGAATGGCCATGGCGAAAACGTCTTTGAGATGGCTTCTTTGAAACCATGCGCCCTTCTCAATAACGGTGGACGTATATCGTGATGGGTAAGGCAACCGCAAATAAAAGCAGTAAACAGCAACACCCGGAAGCAGGCAGATTAGCGCGATAATAATAACCGTCGCCCGCGTCAACTCCATTTCCAGAAATTTCCTAGCGAGGTAAAACGGCAGCGGCCCCAATAAAACACTGAAAATCCAAAAAAATGTTTTGATTGCATGCCAGGATTCTTCTCTAAGCGCCATCAGGAAGTTCCTTTCGGATTATGGATGTTTCTCCCGGACATAAATTAGGTCTTGTCAGTCGTCAATTTTTTTTAGCTCAAGATCATCCCCGGCTACGGACGCCAACCACAGGGTTTTACCATTTGGATTGCACGACTCTAACTCATAGCCGGGTGTCGGGTCATCATATGTTTCAACCACCGTGGCAACGTCGCCTATCCTCGGCGTTCTTGTTCCCGGAATACATTCATCAGGACGAAACTGACGGTTTACTTTCGTCACCCGCACCCTGTCGCTTTGTTCAAAAAATTTATAATTCAATCTTTCCCTGTTTCCTTATTGAATTTCCCTGACGACCTGCCGCTTTTTGGAAAAGAAGCCTTTCTTCTCATCCGCGAGATACATAAATCCTGTCAGTTGCCCTGATATTTTGCCTGAAGAAACGGGAAACTCGGATTCGTATCGTATGGGGAATACATCAGACGGATTTTGAATGCCCAGTATTTGATATTGTGTACGAAGATAATCTTGCGGCGGCTTCAGAATGCCGCACCAGAAACCCACTTGTCCATGGTCGGTAACGATGTTGGGCTGAAGCGTTCCCATGGAGGAGTCGCCTCCGACGGGCGGGGTCAGATACCCGGTAAACTTTTTTCCGTTCGCCAGGGTAAACGAGGCTTTCACAATGAACATGCCCTCTTGCGGACTCACCGGTTCGCCGAATTTCCGGGGTTTGACCGTCGCCTCGTCCTGATCTTCTTCCCCTTCTTCATCCAATGTGAATTCCCAAACCGGAAACTGGTCGAGGTCACACGTTGTCAGTTCGTAAACCTGCTTTCTGATTTTCATATTTTTTCTCCACCTGCCCACAAAGGCTGAATCAACGAAGTTGTCTTGTTGATCAACCCATCTCTCATACATATCTTGAGTGATCTGTTCAAATATAGTCTGTTTCATATCACTTGCTTTTACGAGCGGGTGAGACGTGCGTCTTTTTGCACGTCGTTTCCGACCCGCAGGTTGGAATCATTGTGTTGGATTCTTGCTCTGTACTGCTCGATCTGCAAAAATGCCTGATCTCGCCGGTTATTGACTGTTTTCTTTTCCGGTCTTTCTGATCAGCAACCCCGTTGTCGAAACCATTACCCTGAATTCTTCTGTGCTGTTTGTGTTGATAAATGTGGCGGATCCGTACTCAGCATCCAGCAGGGGCTTAAGGATTGCGTACCTGCGTCGGAGTTTAACTATATCAAGAGGCCTGTCTTTAGACAACGTATACACCGTACGAACTTTTGTCTTTTCATCGTCGAGGTCTGCATAGCGGCCGGCCACACGATCGAGTTCGTAGGAGGTGTGCAGCCCGAATATGTTTGCCAGCGGTTTCCATTTGAGAATGTGGGCGTCAACATAAAGCTGATCACCGGCAATAGAGAATACTTTTACGCTGCCATCCGGCATGGTAAATCGGGCCATGAACTTCTGTTCACCGACTGGTTGAACTTTCACGATGGTTGCAAGTTCTTCTCTGGTCAATGCGTGATACCCCTGAATGGCAATACTTAGGGTACCAAACAGGGCAGACAAAGAGAGCATCAGTAACGCAATCACGAAGTTCACGGACGTGCCAAATAATTTTCTCTTCTTCAAGGCTATAATGGCCATGATAAGAAAGATAACGCCGAAAAGAGCAAAAAGCATCACGACAATAGTCAGAGGATTTGACAGTGTCATGTTTTTCCCTTTCTCCAACAGAAAGATCACCGGGCGGCGGGTGTATGGCCGCTCCGTGTGGATCGCCATTATGTACACCCGGCACGGGCGTGAACTTATGGGGTGAAAATCCCCTGTGCCTAAATCCAGTTAATGTTGGAAAACATTAACAAAAGTATTGGCCGAAGGCAAGGGCGGAATCACGAGAGACCGTCCGCAGGAAGCGGTCAGAAAAAGGGGACGGTTCTATATTTTAGATAAGCTTAAAAGCGAAATTAATTGAACCGTCCAATTTCTTCTATCATTTCATCTATTTTCATTTTCGACTTAAAAACTTAGGGGTGCCCTTGATGGTTTAACCGATCTGCAACAGAACTATATTAATCCTTTTCAATATTGAAACCCGCTGTTGAATTTCCCGTTATTTTCCAGTTCGAGCTCCAACATGTGTGGGTGCAGCCACTCGATGTTCCTATCGTACACCTTGTAACCTTGGTATTGCTTCCTCCGACAAATACTTCAATTTTAGTAGGGCATTTTGATCCGAATTCGAACGTGTAACTGCTTCCAGGTCCTCCTATATAGGCGTGCTTATACTCGCCGTATTCTAATCCTAACCCATAGTATACCCATGCCGCTGAATGCACTTCATTCGTTTCGTTCTTAATTCTTACCTTATGGTTTATGTTTCCTCCGCTATACGCCAAATTGACAAACATCAAGCAGCATAGAGCTGCTCCTGCTAAAGAAAAGATCAACTTCATCAACTTAATTCTCCTTTTTTGTCTACTCTGTCTACTCGAATTTGCACGCTCATTATTGCACAAAATTTATATGAATTCAGCATAAATAAATTAAACTCATGGGTAGAATTCAGAACGGAAAAGGGATCACATTGGTCGGGAAATGGGGTCGGGTCTTGAAATATAAGTTTTATGAGATTGCTTCGCTTTGCTCGCAATGACGAAAGGAGGGTTTATCAAAGGTCTCGATGTGTTGTTGAAAGCGGAAGTATTCCGCATCAAATTTAGCCCTATCAAGGATATGCTGTTTTGCGAACGACACAGGTGATGCCTTTGGCCCGCACCGCCTGTCTGATTTCTGTTGCCGTTTTAATCCCGGATAATCGCGGCGACGGCTTTGCCGACGTCCTCCGTGGTGGCTGTTCCGCCTACATCCGGTGTGCGCGGGCCTTCCGCAAGGACAGATTCGATGGCGCCCATCACCGCTGCCGCCGCTTCCGGGTAGCCCAGGAATTCCAGCATCATGGAGCCGCACCAGATCTGGCCTATGGGATTGGCAATGCCTTTTCCGTGAATATCCGGCGCCGAGCCATGGACGGGTTCAAACAGGGACGGGAATTCACGCTCCGGGTTCAGATTGGCGGACGGCGCAATCCCGATGGTGCCTGCGCATGCGGGGCCCAGATCGGAAAGGATGTCGCCGAAGAGGTTGCTTCCCACCACGACGTCGAACCAGTCCGGATGGAGGACGAAATTGGCAGTCAGGATATCAATGTGGAATTTGTCCACCCGGACATCTCTGAAAGCCTCCGCCATGGCGGCAACCCGTTCGTCCCAGTACGGCATGGTAATCGCAATGCCGTTTGACTTGGTGGCCGAAGTCAGATGTTTCTTGGGCCGTTTGCTTGCCAGCTCGAAGGCGAATTTGAGTATCCGGTCGATGCCGACCCTGGTCATGACGGTTTCCTGCAAGACCAGCTCGCGTTCCGTACCTTCGAACATCCGCCCCCCAACGGAAGAATATTCGCCTTCCGTATTTTCACGCACGATATAGAAATCGATGTCGCCCGGCTTTCGGCCGGCAAGGGGCGAAGGAATACCCGGCATGAGCCGCACGGGCCTCAAATTAACGTACTGGTTGAACTCACGCCGGAACTTGAGCAGAGAGCCCCAAAGCGATATATGGTCGGGCACCGTTGCAGGCCAGCCCACAGCGCCGAAGAAGATCGCGTCATGCGAGCCGATCAACTCCTTCCAGTTATCCGGCATCATCCGGCCATATTTGAGATAATAATCGCAGGACGCAAAATCGAAATGGTCGAACACAAGGGGAATATCAAACCGTCGGGCGGCGGCCTCCAGCACGCGAACCCCTTCCGGTACAACTTCCTTGCCGATGCCGTCGCCGGCAATGACGGCGATGCGATGCGTTTTATTCATTCAAAAATCTCCTGTTGATTGAAGTTTGACGACCTCGTAAAAAGTCACACGGCAAATCCGATGGTATAGAGCATATTTTCCATCGTTGGGTTGAAAATATTGCTGAGC
>JAFGHS010000096.1 GCA_016930075.1 Deltaproteobacteria bacterium | reverse complement strand
TTGCTCCGGATGGGGTTTACCATGCCTTTCCCGTCACCGGGAAAGCGGTGAGCTCTTACCTCGCCTTTTCACCCTTACCCCGAAAAATCGGGGCGGTATATTTTCTGTGGCACTTTCCTTAGGGTCGCCCCCAGTCGCCGTTAACGACCATCCTGCCCTGTGGAGCCCGGACTTTCCTCCGACCCGTCAAGCGGGCCGGCGACCGTCTGATTTACTCCGACGCCGTATTGATAGCGTATTGATAGGGGTCAGGTCTACACTCTTGACTCCGCCTGAGGCGGAGTCAAGAGTGTAGACCTGACCCCTTCTTCATAGCCTCATCAATTGCTTTATTCGCCAAAAGATCGGCCGTTTTATTATGTTCCCGCCGTATGTGACAAACCCGATACGCCTCAAAAGCGGCTAACAGCTTTCTCACTTTCTTCATCAGGTCGATCAGATTTGCGTTTTTTACCCGGTATTCGTTGTTGATCTGTTTAACCAGGAGCTCCGAATCCATAAATATTTCAAGGCGGCGGCACCCTGTTTCGACGGCTTTCTCAAGGCCGCAGATCAAGGCCATATATTCGGCAATGTTATTGGTGCACATCCCAAGGTATTTATGAACGGCAAATACCTCACAACCCGTTTCATCGATGAGGACAGCGCCGACGCCCCCATGACCCGGATTCCCTCGGCAGGCGCCGTCGGTATAAAGCTTAAACAATTTATCATCCATTTTTTTCAGGACTCTCGGGATACATGATTCTGTTGCAGTTCGGACAGAAAAACAGCGTCGTGGCCGTCAGAAGTTCGTTGTACAATTGGGGCGGTATGTTCATATGGCAGCCGCGGCAGACTTCCTTCCATACGGACACGACAGCCAGGCCGTTGTTCCTGTTTTTAATTATTTCGTATCTCTTCAGGATGTCTCCGTCGATCCTGCTCCTGATCTCCACACCCTTCTCCTGACAGGCGACAAGTTCCGCATCTGTCGCAAGCAGCGCCTTTTCAAAGTCAGCCTTTTCTTTTTCATATCGGCTCCGGTATGATTCCATGTCCTGCTCTTTTATTTTAAGACCCGACCGCAGCTTGTCAAGCTCCTCCATGGTCAGAATAATTTCGTCTTCACCCTCGCTGTTTTTGATCTCAATCCCTTCAATCTCTTTTAACGCAGCCTGATATTCCTTGTTCGTTTTGACCTCGGTGAGGCGGTCCTTTGCTTTCTTAATCGTGTCGATGCCCCTCTTGAGCTTCTCTTCCTTTTCCCTGAGCCCTTTCTGGAGATCGTCAACAGCCTTGGCATCCTGCTCCACGCTTATTTTAAGGGCCGCGAATGCCTCATCGAGTTTGCCGATTTTATCGGGCAGTTCCTTCTTTTTCATATTGATGCCCCTGACGGCGGAATCAATATTCTGAAGCTCTATCAGCAATAATAACTGCTCTGTCAATAAATCACCCCCTCCGTTTTAAAAGCCAAAAAAAAATGCACCAAGTTCCGGTGCATTTTCCTATTTTTCATCAGGAATACTCATCCCTGTTGTAGGTTGTTCAAGACAACTCGATAAAACCTTTCTGCCCTGCACACACATCATGTAATTTACAGCTTCCTTTAGTTTATCATCTTGTGTCGGCCGGACACAAACATCTTGACGCCAAAACGCTCCAACTACTTAAATATGGTGGGCCCACCTGGGTTCGAACCAGGGACCTACCGGTTATGAGCCGGTGGCTCTACCAATTGAGCTATGGGCCCTTGCCATCTCTTACGGCGTTACGGTTGCCGGTGAATCATAATTGCGAGGGGGCATTGTTATACCTATTGCTTTTACTTGTCAATCATTTTTCATATTGAAAGGACTGTAATATTTCTTGACCTGGATACGTCTTTCAGAAAGAATAGGGACGCAAAAAATCACCCTTGCCCGGCAATGGAGCGTTTTCGCGCCGGGCTGCGGATAGTGCAGGAGACGTATTAATGCCCCTATTCCGAAACAGCAGATCATTCTTATCGGCCATCCGGTTGCGGCTCACCGTGATTGATGAAAAAGGCGCCCAATCCAATATCAAAAAGGACACCTGGGCCCGGCGCCGATCCGATGCCATTATCGCTTTCTCGCGATACGCCCTGCAAAAAAACCTGATGGTCATTGCCTATTACCTCCTCAGGCTGTATTTTCTGACTATGCGGATTGAAGCCGTCAATGAAGACGCTGTCATCAAACACCTGGATGAAGGGAAAAAGGCCATCGTCGCTATCTGGCATCAGCGATTCTTTTTAGTTATCCGATACGCTCTGCGGTTCAGCCGTTACCATCCGTCCGTCATGATCAGCCAAAGCCGGGACGGCGATCTTGGCGCCGATATTTTCCGCCGTATGAATTTCCGACCTGTTCGAGGTTCATCTTCCAGAGGAGGGAAACAAGCCCTGGCGGCCATGGTGGATGACCTGAAAGATCATTCCGTTGCCGCCCATGTCCTGGACGGCCCCAGAGGACCCATCGGCGTGATGAAACCCGGATTGATCGTCATGGCGCAGCGGTCAGGCGCGCCCATCATTCCCATTTACGTCTCCGTAAACCGTGCATGGGTCCTCAAAAGCTGGGACCGGTGCTTAATTCCAAAGCCTTTCAGCACCATAACGTTCCGCTGGGATGAGCCGATTCCCGTTCCCCATGCGACGCATGAACACGAATTCGAGAATATCCGGCTGAACCTGGAAAGGCACATGCTCGAAAACCAGAGGCGGGACGACGGCCGCCGCGGTTGGAGCGACTTGATCTGATAAAGACCAATTCCTTGACAAGTCAGCCTATAAAAGATAATAAATTGATCGTCTTAGAAATAAGTTGGTGATATAAAAAGCGTCGTCTGCATAACCAGGAGTCAATGATGGATTTTATCAAGATACGGATTGGAGATGTTCTGGAAAAGATGGATGAGGACTTTGGAAAAACGGTTGACGACATGTTCAACCTGATAAACCCGAAATTCAATCTTCATCAAAATATCTGGCGGCCTTCCGTCGATATTTTTGAAGACGCCCGGGAAATAGTCGTCGTTGTCGATATTGCCGGCGTAAAGACTGAAAATCTCCATATCGAGCTCGATCACCGCACATTGAAGATCCATGGCATACGCCGGGAAAAACCGCTTGCCGGGGGCGCCAGATACCGCCTCGCAGAAATACCCAGCGGCTATTTCGAAAGGACAATCAATCTGCCCGTTCCCATTGATACCGATAATGCCGACGCAACGTATAAGGACGGGCTTCTCCAGCTGACCATGGCCAAATTACCGTTGAACAGGGCTTTCAAAATTCACATCAGCAACACTTGACCCGCTTTATAACGATCGTGCGACATATTGTTTTTGGAGGCTTAAGATGGATAATCAGAAATCGCCGGAAGCTCTAAACGCTGTTCAGACACCGGACGTACTCCCAATTCTTCCCCTGTACAATATCATTATATTCCCCAGGATGATGCTCCCTCTTGAAATATCGGGCGAACAGGCCATTGCACTTGTTGATGAAACCATGGCCAAAGACCGGTTTATGGGGCTCGTCATGACAAAAAAAAATCAGCCGGACGGCAAGTATGAACCGGACGATTTTTACGGCATCGGAACAAGCGTCGTTATTATGAAAATGGCCAAAACGGCGGACAATACGGCGCAACTCCTGCTGCAGGGAATCAGCCGTTTTAAAACGGTCGAATTTATCGAGGGCAAACCTTACTATCAGGCCCGCGTCGAAAATCTTGAAGACAAAAAAACAAAGGACATCGAAATCGAGGCCCTCATGGCCAATCTGACGGGCCTTTTTGACCGGATCGTCAAACTCACGCCCCTTCTGCCCCAGGAATTCGGCCTCATGGCCAAATCCATCACCGACCCCGGCATCCTGGCCGACCTGGTCGCTTCCATCATCAACTCCCCTATGGAAGACAAGCAAAAAATCCTCGAGATCATCAACGTCAAATTACGTTTGAAGGAAGTGACCAAGCTCGTCAATCACCAGTTGGAAATCCTTGAGTTGGGCAACAAGATTCAGTCTCAGGTCAAGACCGATATGGACAAAGCCCAGAAAGAATATATTCTGCGCCAGCAGCTCAAGGCGATTCAGCAGGAATTGGGGGAAACGGAAGAAACCAAGGTCGAAGTCGAGGAATATCGAACAAAAATCGCGGAAAAGAAGCTCCCTCCGGAGGCAAAAAAAGAGGCCGAGCGGGAATTGGAGCGCCTCGCCCGCATGCATCCCTCATCCGCCGAGTATACCGTCGCTTCCACCTATCTGGACTGGGTTCTTGCCCTCCCCTGGTATGACGGCACGACAGACAACCTCGACATCAAAAAAGCCCGGAAGGTCCTGGATGAAGATCATTACGGCCTGGAAAAGGCCAAAAAGCGCATCATTGAATATCTGTCCGTGCGCAAATTAAAGCCCGACACGAAAGGGCCCATCCTGTGTTTTGCAGGCCCCCCCGGCACGGGAAAAACCTCCCTGGGCCATTCCATCGCCCGCGCCCTCGGCAGGAAATTCATCCGCATCTCCCTGGGCGGCGTCCATGACGAAGCGGAAATCAGGGGGCACCGCCGCACCTACATTGGGGCACTCCCCGGCAGCATCATCCGGGGCATCCGGCGGGCCGAATCCAACAACCCCGTCTTCATGCTCGATGAGATCGACAAGGTGGGCAGCGATTTTCGCGGCGACCCGTCGTCGGCCCTTCTTGAAGTCCTCGATCCGCAGCAGAATTTCTCCTTCATGGACCATTACCTGGATCTGCCCTTCGACCTGTCCCACGTCATGTTTATCACAACGGCCAACATCCTTGAAACCATCCCGCCGGCCCTGCGCGACCGTCTCGAGGTCATCGAACTGCTCGGCTACACGCAGGATGAAAAGATCATGATCGCCCAGCGCTACCTTATCCCCCGGCAAATCGCGGAAAACGGCCTTCAACCGGGGCAGCTGACCTTTACCAAGCAGGCCATCAGCCTCATCATCTCAGGCTACACCCGTGAAGCGGGGATCCGGAACCTGGAGCGGGAAATCGCCAACATCTGCCGCGGCGTGGCCAGCATGATCGCGGAAGGGACGAGTCAATCGGCGGCCATCAAGGTCAAAGACATCTGCCGCTACCTGGGCCCCGTAAAGATAAGCCAGGAGATCGCTGTCCGGACGGCGAAACCCGGCGTCGTCATGGGTCTGGCCTGGACGCCCGTCGGCGGAGACATCCTCTTTATTGAGGCCACAGCCATGAAAGGCAAGAAGGGGCTCACCCTGACCGGTCAGTTGGGCGACGTCATGAAAGAATCGGCGACGGCGGCCCTGAGCTTCATCCGCAGCAACGCGAAGGAACTGGGCATTGCGGAAGATTTTTTTGACGAGGTTGATCTGCATATCCATATCCCCGCCGGAGCCATCCAAAAAGACGGCCCCTCGGCGGGCGTCACCATGTTGACAGCCCTCGTGTCGCTTCTGACCGGCAAAACGGTGAGAGAAAACCTCGCCATGACAGGGGAGATTACGCTGAGGGGCATCGTCCTGCCCGTCGGCGGCATCAAGGAAAAGGTTCTGGCCGCCCATCGGGCCGGTGTAAAAATCATCATCCTGCCCAAATGGAACCAGAAAGACCTGGCGGACATCCCGCCCAAGGTGCAGAAAGACATACAATTCCATTTTGTGGATGATATGATGGATATTCTTAAAATTGCGCTCAAAAATGACTGAATGGGCCGAGTGGCCAAGAATATGGGAGACGCTCCATGAATTATTTCCTTGAATCCATGACGAATGAACACCGGATGCCGGTGATCGATATATTCAATCACTTTGTTGAGCACAGTTATGCCGCTTATTTGGAAGAAAAAGTGGGATACGAATTTTTCAATCGTCTTTTTGGAATATCGAACGGCTACTCTGCGACGGTTGCGAAAAACGACGCCGGCGACGTTGTCGGTTTTGCCATGATGCACGCCTACCATCCCGCAAGGGCTTTTGTGAGAACGGCGGAACTGACATACTTCATCCATCCGGAACATACGGGAAAAGGCATCGGCAGAATCTTCCTCGATCTTTTCGAAGGCGAAGCCCGCAGACTGGGCATAGACAGCCTTATAGCCAGCGTCTCGTCCCTGAATGAAAACAGCCTTCAGTTTCACCGGAAATGCGGCTTTGAGGAGTGCGGCCGGTTCAAGAAAATCGGCAGAAAATTCGGCCGGGATTTTGACGTCGTGTGGATGCAAAAAAGGATTTAGGGATAGATTTTAAATCTGTCCCCAAAAAAACGCATAGGGGATTTGCTTTGAAAAAGAAACGACTGATTATGATCGTATTATTGGTCCTCCTCGTGGGTGCTGCGGCCCTGGTCTATTTTGGACAGTGGAAATCAAGGCACGGCGAACTGTATTATTCCGGCACCATTGAGGCAACCCAAGCAAATCTTGCTTTTCAGGTGGGCGGCCGGGTGCTTGCCGTCCCAGTCAAAGAGGGTCAATCGGTGGAAAAAGGACAGGTCATTGCCGAGCTCGATATGGCGGAGCTTAAATCCCGTTATGATCAGGCAAAGGCCAATCTTGATCGGGCTTTAAAAACGAAAAACCAGCTCAAAACGGCCCTGGAAATATACAAGAATGCCCTGCCTGCTGAAGTGGCCCGTGCGGAGGCCGGCACCAATGCCTTAAAATCGCAGTTGGCGGAACTCAAAGCGGGGGCCCGCACCCAGGACATCGAACGGGCCAACCAGGCCTATCTCGGCGCGAAGGCCGTCATGGAAGACGCTAAAAAAAACCTGGACAAATATGCATCGCTCTTTCAGAAGGGGACCATTTCGGAAAGGGAATTTGACGCCGTCAAGCTCAGATACGACATGTCTGTCCGGGAATATGAACGAAGCAAAGAAACCTTGGATATGGTCCGGGAAGGGGCCAGGCAGGAAACCATTCAGACGGCCCAGGCCCGCGTCAGCGAAGGCGAAGCGATGCTCAGGCAGGCACAAAGCAATTTGAAAAGAATCGATGTCGCAAAGCAGGATGTGGAAGCGGCAGGGGCGCAGGTGGATGCGGCCAGGGCGGCCCTCAATCAGTCGGAGATTGTGCTGAATTATGCGACACTCAAGGCGCCTTTTACAGGCGTTGTGACCAGCCGCAATATTGAACCGGGCGAGGTCGTATCGCCGGGACGCGAGGTTCTCACCGTCTCCGATCTCTCTGAAGTCGATGTGAAAATATTCGTCGATGAGACACAAATCGGCAAAGTGAAACCCGGCCAGAAGGTGGATATCAAGATTGATACCTTTCCGGGCAAGACCTACGATGGCCGTGTCTCCTTCATATCCTCCGAAGGCGAATTTACGCCCAAAATCATTCAGACCCGCAAGGAAAGGGTTAAACTTGTCTATCTCGTCAAGGTAAAGATTCCCAATCCAAATAATGAACTCAAATCGGGGATGCCGGCCGATGCCTGGTTGCGATAATCTCCATCAAGAGCAAGGACCGTCAACCGCGCCGGAAGACAGCGGAAATTATATCCGTTATGGCGTGGCATACCAGATGAAGGCGATGGCAACAGACGAAGCGGCGGGAAAACTCTATAAGCATGGCGGGCTTTCACCGCGGATTATTCTGTGTGCTTGAAACTGCAAGGAAATTATTGATAGCATATAGTGAAAGCAATATGCTATAAGCATATGCATACAGTTTAATACAAAGGAATGAAGCCTGATGAAAAGAATTCTGATTGATACCAATGCTTATGCCGCATTCAAAAATAACGATGCTGAGGCCGTAAATACCTTTAAAACAACTGAATACATAGGCATTAATATAGTTGTTCTGGGTGAATTATTAAGCGGTTTCCTGGGTGGAACAAAAGAATCAATAAACAGAAAAGAGTTGGAACAATTCCTGGATTCTCCGCGGGTCAATCTGCTGCCGCTGGATGAAGAAACCGCTGAGTTTTATGCAAGGATTTACTGGGACTTAAAGAAAAAGGGCAAACCCATTCCGACAAACGACTTATGGATAGCGGCTTCAGCCATCAGGCAAGGGCTGGCGCTCTTCACCTATGATGAACATTTTGCTGATATCGCCGGGCTTATTTTGCATAAGGCCGACTGATAGGCAAGGAGGCAATTATGACCACGATGACAATTAGAGGCCTTGATGACTTGACGGTAAATGCGCTCAAGGAAAAGGCAAAAAAGGAAGGTTCCAGCGTCAATGCGGCTTTAGTGAAGCTTATTCAGGAAGAGCTGGGCATCAAAAAGAAAAAACGCAACGTAGTTTATAATGATTTAGATCATCTTGCCGGGACATGGAACGATAAAGATTACAAAGAGTTTTTAAAGGCAACAGCCGATTTTGCCAAGATTGATAAAGATGCGTGGAAATGAAACGGGCGATTGAGGAATCCTTTCCGGCTTCTGGCCGCATGGCGCAGTGGCGAAAAAAAAGCGGTGTGCTACGTTCCGATGGTGTTTCTGAAAGGAGTGTTGAATCAGCTATCGGCCTGGAAAGCCATGCCTCGTGCGATGCCAGTCGAGATAGGTGTATTCTGGCCAATACTTCGGATCACTGGGCAAAAAAATCCTTCGCCCCTCGAAATCCTTTAGGCGTTGTCCCTGTGCTCCGTCTTCGATGAATTTTTCTCTGTTTATAAGTACTCGGTAATCATTGTTCAGTGACCAAAGACCATGATCAAACTGCCAGTGTGCATTCTTCGTGAGTGCTAAACCATTGCGAGGGTCGTTGCTGCGGGAATCACTGAATGCATGAATATGAGCCGCATCCACAATGCTCTCCATCTCCAGGGTTGTCAACCGATAACCAGTAAGAGCGCAGGTGTGATTATAAGCGACAAGGACCACCTCTATGCGAAAGCGAGCATCGCGTCCTCTTTGAATGCTGGCTCTGTAGATCTCTTCATTTTCCCTGATTTCAGGCGTGGTTGGACTGATCTTAAGAATGCTGTATAAGGCCACTTTTTCTTCAGCGCGGAAATACGGTTCCGTTTCAATCAATACTCTTCTCGCCCGATCACGAAAATTCTGATCAGTAAGACAGTCGAAGAAGCTTGGGTTAAGTTTAATCATTACAGTTAGTTTCTTGTCAGGTGAAGGTTTGCCGTCTGACATCAACGGTTGCCACATACCGGATGAACCAAGGTAATGGAATGGTAATCGCACTTCCGGAGACTGTTTACGACGGTTAGCCACAACTGACCAAAACACGCTGAACCTAAACACAAGATTAGGAGAACGCACAACTTCGAGGCTCGTAATCTCACCCTTTTCTACCATTTCCATGATGACCAGCAAGAGAAGTGGTTTATGAGGTGCTGGGCCGCGTGAACGGTCAATCCGCAACGTTGCGAGTTTTTGTAACCAATATTGTTGATTTTCGATCATCGCGTTAATTGATGGTAGGAGTTTTATTCTGAAGGGCATTACAATAAAGATCATCCCTTAGGATATTAAGAAGGTCGTCCGGCAAGCCGTGCGCGCGGTGGCTTTCGCTATATTCCTCCACTTTGGCAAGCATACGGCGCAACGCGTCTGCACGGATGTTAAGTTCCTGAGCAACTTCTTCTTCCATTTCACGAAGGCGGTTCAGTTCATTGAGATCACTGTTCATGACGACACCTCTTTGTTTGTTGAGGATGCGGGAGACACCCCAACCGTCGTCGGGGCTACGTGCCGCTTTCCACAACTGCTGGATTAAAAGGAGCTCTTCCGACGTAATGAGTATCATGCTGGTTTCTTCCTGCAATTTGAGCAGGCGTTTCAGGAGTTCGCGGCGGCCTTTGATGTGAAGTGGTCCCGGACCTTCATTGCCATTCATGCGGCGGTTGTCTCGCCAGCCGTTGTCAGGATCACGGAATTCCAGGAGTGTTTCGCGGAACTCGATAAGATGTTCCATCCGTTCGTCACCGGCAGCAAGCAAACCTTCGCTTGCCTTGTCCCGATCAACGACGGTGCAGGTCCAACAGCCGAAGCGGGAGTTACCGCATGACGGCGTGCTGGTGTCAATCTGAATAGGGCATTCGCCATTGGAAGCATTCGTGTAAAGCTTATAGAGAATACGGTTGTCGCTACCCCAGGGGTTTTGTTTTTGCAGCAAATATGCCCAAACTTCCTCAGTCGTGAGGAACTCAATAGGATTGGACACCCAGACGCGAGGCAGATCAGGGTGACGAAGCAAATTATTGCGTGACTCGCGACCGGCCATGGTTTGTGCACGCGAGGAACTTTCCGCACGGCGCGCTCCCAGGTGCAATATTGCTTCGCCCCAATGGCCGAGCCGCTGATTCACAAAAACGGTCACGGGGTCAATCTTCAGGCGTTGCGTACACCAACGGAAGGTTCGGTTTGGCGGAGGATAGCCACGCCCGATGATATTCACCCAAAACGATTGTTCCGGCGGCGGTTTGAGTAGATTGACTTCAATGTTAAGTTCCTTCTGCTGGGAAAACTTATACATCCGTGACAATGTACCTTCAACTATTTCGGCAATAGCCGGGATTTCCACGCGCGTATCCGTGCAGAGTACAGCTATGGGCTTTTTCCGTTGTGCGGTGGGAACAGTCAAAACAGCGTTAAAGATCAACGACGCAAGCATAGTGCTATCTTTGCCGCCGCTGAACCCCACCAGCCACGGGCGGTCATCCGCTACGTAGAGCTGAACAATCGAATCAATAATATCTCTGTAAGAATTATCTGCCATGCGAACCATGTAATGATGGATATTATCCAGTTAAAACGTCTTTGAACCCAAGATGATTTGCTCCGCACATTCTTTACTTCCGGCAGAGGCATATGTCAAGAAGAATGGATAGTTATCGGGGCTGGCAATGGGGTCAAATCCTTACCCTCGACATTTGAACCGTAGTATCTGTTTCTTAGCTATGCATTCGCATGAATTTTAACTTCTTTTTCAGGTCTTGAAGAAAGTTCATCGCTTGCCGTTTCCAAATCATGATGTGCTTGCAAATTAATCCAAAACAGGTCAGATATTTGAAAATAATTTGCTAATCTTAATGCTGTATCGGCGGAGATGGAACGCTTGCCATAGGGGAGAAGGGGTCATCCCTGTTTGTTCAGCGGCTGTTCTCTAATATCACCTACGAATTTGCACCTGAATATAGAGAACGGATGAGATCATTCGTTTTTTCCAGATTTCATGACCCTTTATCCGGTAAAAGCTCAATTTTGAGCGGGATGCCGACGGCGACACTGGCGCGCGTGAGGGTAGCCAAAGTAACACTGGTGTCATCTTCATCCAGCAAACGATTGATGACCGCACGACTCGTACGCATACGAGCAGCCATATCGGTCTTTGTAATATGCATTCTTTTCATGGCTTCTGCCAACTGCCAGGCAATAACGCGCTTTATCGCCGCTGCTGTTACTTCTTCCTGAATGTTCTCTTCTTTTAAATAGTCGTCAAAATCGCTTCCAATATGCTTGTTATCCATACATACCTCCTACAACTGGTGCTTACGGGCCTTTGCTACTTCTATATCCTGCTGGGGCGCCCTGTCTGACTTCTTGATAAAAGCATGAAGCAGCACCATTTGACCGTCAACGACGGTAAACAACACTCTGAAAATCCTGTTTTCAAGATGGCTGCGAACTTCCCATAAATCCTTTCCCATCTTGCGCACGAGGGGCATACCCAAAGGCCAACCAAACTGAACCTCTTTGATGTCTGTACCGATAATCCTGCGATCTTCCGGCCGTAATCCATTCAAGAATACGCGGACCGGTTCATTGCCTGTATCGGTACGAAAGAATTTGACAGACAGAATTGGCTCTTTCATGAAAGAATCGTATCAAAATAGATACATTTGAGCAAGCAATTTTATATTGTAAATATCACGGTTCGTGCGGCATCAGCCGGCTCTAGGATAATTGGATAATTGCAGACGATTCCCTATTTTTCCATAAATAATTAGTAGTAAAGACGTTACGGCCATGGAAAATCTGGCTCGCGGCATCATCCGGGCTTAATTCTCCCAGGAGCGGCTGTCCTATCTGGATCAGGAGGTAAAAGATATCTATAAAGCGAAAGACGGCAAATCAAGCAATTCCCTTGACACAACAATTTTCTCTTCATATATTCCCCTACAAACAAGGAACAATTCGCCCATGACATTTTCCGACAATCATAAGATCATCATTGCTCACGCCTCTACGGCAAGCGATATGGCAAATATCACAACCAAGCCGGAAGACAGGAGAGGGGGGCCATGAATAACCAACAGGCATCGACCGGCAAAGCCGAAATTCATGTCGTGGTCGATGACGTTTCCATGAAATTCGATCAGGTTGAAGCGATACGCCATATCTCTTTCCAGGTGAAAAAGGGCGTCCTGTTCGGTCTGGTGGGCTCCGACGGAGCAGGCAAGTCCACGCTGCTTAGGATGATCGCTACCATGATTGCACCGTCATCAGGAAGAATCCTGATCGACGGCCTCAACGTGGTGACGGCGAAACGGCAGGTGAAACCCCTCATCGGCTACATGCCGCAGCGTTTCGGCTTGTATCAGGACCTTACGGTTGAAGAAAATATCGATTTTTTCATGAACATCTTCGGCATTTCCGGCAAGGAAAGAAAACTCAAAAAAGAACGCTACCTGGGTTTTTCCAACCTCCTGCCCTTTCTGGACCGTCAGGCAGGGAACCTCTCCGGCGGGATGAAACAGAAGCTGGGGCTCGCCTGCGTCCTGGTCCACGAACCCCGCGTCCTGATTCTCGATGAGCCCACCAACGGCGTCGATCCCGTGTCCCGTCAGGAATTCTGGGAAATCCTGACCCAGATGCGGGACGGCGGCATGACGATCATCGTCTCGACGGCGTACCTGGACGAAGGCGAAAAATGCGATTACCTCGGCCTGCTGCACAGGGCGGAGCTTCTGGATACGGCGCCGCCTCAGGTTATCCGGTCCCATTTCGCCAGTCTGGAAAAAGCCATGATTCATCGCATTCAGGACGTGGATAAGGAACTCCTCCATGACAAATTCAAATTCTGAAGTCGTCCGGGTCGCCAACCTTGAGAAGCGGTTCGGGGCGTTTGTCGCCGTCGATAAGATAACCTTTTCCGTCAATCGGGGGGAGATATTCGGATTCCTGGGCCCCAACGGCTCCGGCAAATCGACGACCATCCGCATGTTGTGCGGCATCCTGATGCCCACGGCAGGCGAAGGCGTTGTAGCGGGACACGATATTTTCAAGGAGGCCGAAGCCATCAAACAGTCCATCGGCTATATGTCCCAGAAATTTTCCCTCTATGAAGATTTAACGCCCTTCGAAAATATCCGTTTCTATCTGGGCGTCTACAGCGTGCCGCCCGAACAGTGGAGCGAAAGGATCGCATGGGTCCTTGCCATGACGCAGCTTGAAGACGTCCGGGACCGCCTGACCAGGGAGTTGCCCCCCGGATGGCGTCAGCGTCTCGCCTTGGGCTGCGCCCTCCTCCATAAACCGGACATCCTTTTTCTCGATGAACCCACCTCCGGCGTCGATCCCATTACAAGACAACACTTCTGGGATTTCATCCGCCGGTTGTCCCAAGAGGGAATCACCGTCTTTGTCACAACGCACTACATGGACGAAGCCCGCAACTGCGGACGTATCATCATGATCAACGAGGGCCGGATCGTCGCCACGGGAAGCCCTGCGGATATTATTGCCTCCGCCTGCCCCAACCGCCCCGACGCTGATCTCAACGACGCATTCATCGCCCTCATGTCGCGTGAATCGTCGCCGGGAAACGGATGAATAAAATTCAAAAGATGGGGAAATGCTATGCAAAAACAACTTACCGCAATTATTGAGCGCGAGGGTAGCGGCTATGTTTCGCTTTGTCCGGAACTTGATATTGCCAGTCAAGGCGATACTATCGAAGAAGCCCGTATGAACCTTCGGGAAGCATTGGAGCTTTTCTTTGAAACAGCCTCACCTGCGGAGATTCAAACAAGATTACATGAGGAAGTATACATAACACAAGTGGAGGTTGCCGTTGGGTAAGCTTCACGTTCTTTCTGGGAAGCAAGTATGCGATATCCTTTCCCTGCATGGATTTGTGGAAGTCCGCCAACGGGGCGGCACTTTGGCTTCCGTGTCTTCTGTGGCAAATGTATTTCACCGAAAGACGATATGGCCATGGAAAACCCCGCCCGCTGCATCATCCGGACATCATTCTCTCAGGAGCGGATGACCTATATGGAAGCCAAAGACGGCAGATCAAGCAAGAATTTCCCCACACTGGAATGGATGGTCCCGCCAATGGCGGGAGTGAAATATTACGGAAGCAACAGTCCCGCGTTTCGCAGGATATCTGCGGGGGAAACGACAGAGGTACGGCGACACCGATCTATATAGCCGCTACTGGCAGGTAGAACTGTTTTTCAAATGGATCAAGCAATATCTCAGAGTCAAAGCTTTCTACGGCACCACCGATAATGCCGTCAAAACTCAAATATGGACCGCTATTCCCATTTATATTCTCGTGGCCATTGTAAAAAAGACCTTGAAACTCGATCAAAGTCTCTACACAATTCTACAGGTTGTAAGCGTCACTTCTTTCGAGAAAACCCCCATTCCCTAAACACTTTCGAGTACCAGCGACATAAATCAAGAAGTCCCTTTCAGCAACTAATTGAATTTATTCGATTAACCTTGGGACATCAGTGAAAAAATGATATAAAAAACTGTCTCTACTGCCGGTCTTTCGCTTTGGGAAAAACAAAAACGATAATGATAATCAAGCCGAAGGACAGCAAACCTAAAACGATGTAAAGTCCCCAATTATTCTTAGCAAATAAATTTGTTATGGCATTTCTAATCGCTGTGTCTTGAAGCATTTTGGGCTCCGATAATGCGGCGATTCGTGGTTCCTGCTTGCTTAGTTGATCTTTCACCAGGTCGATGTCGTATAACGGCGCCTGCGCAACTTGATTCCCACCAAATAGTTCATACCCGTCCGCCGCATCGGCAAGAAAATGTATCGCCGGCGCTTCATAGAGTGCTTTGGCTTTTTCAATTTTGATGGGCTTGTTGTCGCCATGTTCCATCACCAAACGGATTCTTTTTTCTTCCCGGGGAAAGCCATGCAAAGAAATACTTATCTCTGACGGCGATGCAGAAGCATTGCTCCATTGCACACTGTGCCACAAAACACCCTGCACGGGTTTGGGTTGATCACGTTCGACTTTGAGCGTCCGATTGAAAATTCCACTTGCTTGCAGGACCAGGGCGGTCCAGCGTGATGATACCTGCGGCAATTCCAGATTCCACGTTGTCGTATTGGTCGCCTGATCATGAGATTCTTTCAAAATCAATTCGCATTCTTTCTTTTTACCTGTCTCCATAAAATAAGGATACTGACGCCCGTTGCGGACAATGCGCAGTGAGTTGATGTTCTCTTCTAGGCTCGCTTTCTGATGAAGAATAAACCGGTAATATCCGGGACCGGATAGTTTTATGTCGGAGCGCCATTGATATCCATCGGTCTTAAAGGGTGCGCCGCCCAATTCATATTGCTTGCTCAGGTTTTCCTTCGGCAGGTTCTGATTAATTCTCGGCATGCTGAATTGCATGGCGACAGGAATATCCAATCGTTGTGCACTTGGATATTCCATGATTTTGACTTTATGATTGAGCCCGGTCTGCACAAGATACGCACCGGCTGTGTCGGCCAGGAAAACAAGGCGGGGAACACGCACTTTTATGGCAAAATGATTAATGTCGCTTAAAGCCTCATTCGAACCTGTTAATTTAAGTTTCAGCACTTTGCTTTTCCAGACGCGGTCCAATTTTATCTTTAACGCCGCTTCGCCTTTGTTCACACCGGCAATCGTTCCGGTCATTTCAGCAATGAATGTTTTTTGACCTTTATGAAGTTCCTCCCTCTCCAAACTCCAGTTGCCGTTGAATTGCGCTACGGTTAAAAGCTCGATGTCCTGAATATACAGTCCCGATCCGGGCAGCGTTGCCGTCAGATTGGTGATGATCTTATCGGCGGAATCTTTACGGTCTGTCCTTTGATATTTGATGCCAATAGAGGTTTCGGCATAATCTCTTCCCGGCTTTTCGCCCAGCGCCTGGACCTGGCCGATCGGCACGGGTTTTTTAGCATAGGCCATAAATTCCAAACGAAACCCTTCATAAAGGTATTCGTCAATTTCAATATCTCCCCGTGTAACGCCGTCTGACGAATAGAGGGCGGATTTCCGAACCAGGTTGATCCATGTTCCTTCCCTGAGTCCGAAGATGTCGACCTTTCCAATGTAATTCGACGAAAGAACATTAATTTTTATGGATTTAACTTGTATGCGATCTTTTACCGGAATCAAAGTTTCCCAAATGAAAATATTGTTTTCCAGTTTAGTTGATTTTCCGGTGAGATTGATCGCCGTATCACGCTTGTCCTCATGCCAGTAAAGTTCAAACGATCGGGATTTGCCGTCAGGGCCGAGCACTTTCAAATCCAGATCGTCATCCACCTGCTGATGTAGTTCTGGCAGTAACGGCACTTCAATGAGTCCCGGTTTATGAACGGATAGTGACGCCTCGCTACGCCATTCCTGTGCTATGCTGTTAAATGGGACAACGAACGATAGGAGGATCAGAAATGCTATGAATTTCACCCGGTTCATTCATTTTCTCCTTTGGATTTCTTGCTGCCGCCAAGATAGCGCTGGTAGATAAATGAAACAAGTATCAGTGTTACAGCCAGCCCGATGAAGGCAAAGACACGATAGAGTTGTCCCAATGCCCACAAGTCTTTGATAAAGACTTTTAATGCCGTCATGACCAGCAGAGAAAGGGCCACCCAGCGGACCTGAATCAGTTGCCAGCGGATGCCGATGATCAGGAGAATAATGGCAAAAACAAGCCAGCTGATACTGTAGGCCAGTTGTTGTGAAAGCCTGCCGTGCGTATAGAAGGTAAAATGACCCGAGTCTGCGCCCGTGTTAAACATTCCGAAGACGGAGGCGACCTGAACATTGGTTACGTAAAAGGTAAACAGGATGAGTAGTGCCGCCCAGATATGGCGCGGACTGATGCTGTTGTTCCACGTCCATTCAAACGCAAATTTTCTGAAGGTAAGGACTGCCAGCCCGGCAATCAGGAGCAAAAATATGCCGGTTGGAATATTCAAAAGCGGAGTAACAGCGCCGAATTCGCTTGTGTAGCCCAATGGATAATAGACGGCGCGGGCCAGGCTGATGAGGATAAGCGCAGCGCCGGCAAGACGAAAATAATCGTTTAATGCGCGGGGCCAGAGCACCAGGCCCAGGCCAAAGAGAAACCAGGTCAAGATGATGGCCAAGGTCATCGCCGAGGAGTGTCCTATAATAAAATCGAAGGGCACTTGATGATTAAAGATCGTGGACAATTCTACCGTAAGGGCTAAAAGCCCGACAGCAACGCCCAGAGTGATGAATAGATTTTTTAAATGAGAGCCGCCCCAGTCATCATCCGCCTGAGCGACAGCAAGATAAATCATGGCCGCGATGATGGGAATAAAAATAATCAGCACGGGATTCACCAGAGGTGTCATGGTTCCGATTTGCGAGCTGAAGTGAAACGGCGCGAGAAGAGACAGGATGACCCCTGTTAACATGACGATCAGCCCCACTGTCTTCAATCCCGGAGGCATGGGCCTAATCCGCAGTATCAGAGACCCAAAGATCGTCCACAACAGCGTATGGCTGATATACTGATTGATGTTATTATAGAAATCGAGTTTGAAACCACCGCCGACGCCGCCAAAGATATCCGAAACAATCATATTCGCCAGAAAGAAACCAGCGCCGATTGCCAGCCATAAGAAATATTCTGGTAGCGAAAAATTTGCAGCTATTTCCTTTTGCGGATAATCGGCCCATTTTACAGAAAGCGATAGTGCCACAACGCAAAGCGCGCAACTGAACACGGCAAGATTCAGCACGGGCAGGTCTTGTGCTGATTTCAGGGTGTTGATGTCAAACAGGAGAAGTGCAAGTCCGAGAGGCGCGAGACATAGTGAAACCCAACGCAGGCCGGGATGCTCTATCCGGCGGTTGAGCCACAGCAGCAGCATGGCTTCAATGACAAAGGCCACGCCGATCCAGGAGCTGCCCAGCAAGAGAACGGATATCGACGAAACATAAAAGAGCAGAACGCCGCCGTGAAATGCCAGGATGGAATTGCGTTCTTCTTTGCCTTCCAGTCTTTTCAGCAGGACCACGATGACCGGCAGTTTTAATGCGGCAAGCGCCAGGGGAATCCAACCGGCGATTTCCCTTTCCCAAAGGTTGTCCGCGGCCAGCACGACAAGGCAGGCCAAAATAAGTTCAAAGACCGCCCAGGCATACCAGCCGATTTTCCAATCTTTCTCCGAACGGCATAAAATATTGGGCGTCATCACCGCAGCCAGCCATAAGAATGAACTCCACCCCAGAAGCAGCAGGTGAATATTGATTTCCAAATCATCCTTCAATCCCCAGCTCAGTATGGTAACAGACATGGCTGCAAGCGCAACCGTCAGGATTTCCTGCGACTTGAAGTAGCGGGCAAGGAAGATGGCAACGGCAAAAAAGCAAAGTCCCGCGGCCATGGCAGGATTAGGGGCTACCGGATATTGACGTAACAAGACCAATGTTAAAAGCAGAAACGGGCCCAGTACCGGCACAGCGGTAATCCATTCGGACGATGACGGAAACAGGGGGATAGAAGAGCCTTTGACAGGTTTGGCGGTGGAAAGCGGACTCCAGGCCGCGGCATTTTTCAAAAATAATACGGTCAGGAAACAAATCAAAAGGCCAGCCAGCAAAATGAAGATGAAAAATTCGTTGCCGATATGGATAACAGGCGTCTTGAAAATCCAGCTTACACCGCCAATCAGCAGCAACAGAATAAGTGCGGCAACGGAGATGATGCTGCCGACCAGCATGCTGATAAAAATTCCCATAACGCCGATGCCGAGAAGCATGGGCCAGAAGAAAAAAGAAGTTACATCGCTTTTTAAGAAAATTATGACAGCTACGGCCGCCAGCGCTGCCGGGAATATCTTCAGCCAGGACAAGCTATTGGCATCGATGCCGTGTTTGTGGATGATAAAAACCGGGCCAAGTCCGGCAATCACACTATACATAAAGAAGATCAGCATCTCCCATGAAGGTTTGCTGAGATCAAAATGCAGATAAGACCAGACTGCAATCAGTACAAACCCGGCAAAAGCATAAAGCAGAAACCCGATGCTCCATGATTCTTCCATATAAGAAAGGATCAGCGCAACCAACGTTGCCGCGGTAACAAGCAGGAAGGGCAGATATTGAAAACCGTTTCCCGTATTGATGAGGATCATCGCCACGAGCAATACGCTGACGAAAAGAATGCGCAGTGACAAGATTATAGAACGGCTTGCTGCATTTTGTCCCCGGTAGATCCGGAAGAATAAACTAAAGACCAGCAGATTGGCTATCGTGATGATAGAGATGAGATAATCTGCGGCCGGTGGATCTGTGCCCCAGGCTCCGGCGGAAAGCGTCAGCAACGTGCCGACGGTGACCAGCACCGATAGAGGCAACCAGCCGGTTCTACGAATCACTTCAAATAGTCCGATGTTGACGACGGTAAGATAGATGAAAAGGCCTACCAGGTTGGGGTGTCCCGTCTGGATGAGCAGTGGTGTGGCGTAAGCGCCAATCGCACCCAGTACGGAAATGAACCGTCCTTTGTGAAAGACAGCTAAGACAAAGGCAGCAGCGGATATCAGGGCAACTAATCCAAAACCGACCAGTTTGGGAAGAAACCCGTAATAAACGGTAGCGGTAAAAGAAACGGCGTATAGAACCGCTATGCCGCCCGCTGCCATGGTGTGGGCTGTCGTATTGTATTTTACGCGATCAACGATGAGCGATGCAATGATCATGGCCAGGCCGACCAAGGCGCCGATGGCGAGGCGCAATTGAGGGGGGATGAGGTTATTGTCAATGGAATATTTTACAAAGAAAATGGCGCCGATAAACAGCGCAAAACTGCCCAGCCAGGCAAATAATTTAACGCCGGTAAACTGTTCCCAATCGACATTATTCTTAAACTCCTGCCATTTTTCTTCCAGGGCCGACGGCTTATAAGGCTCAAATTCAATTTTGGGTTTGGGTTCTTCCTTCTTTTCGGTTACGGCAATATAAGACGGTGTCCGGATGGCGATTTCGGCTTTAAGAGGCGTTGGCGGCGCGGTAGCCTGCTTCGGAGGCAGAGGCGCTGACGGTTCTATGACAGGAGGGGGCGGTATGGGGGAAGCCGGTGGTATAGTCGATGCCGGCGGAACTTCAACCGCATGTTTAGGAGGAAGAAATGCCTTTTCCTGCAGCGCTTTACTGGGCTCATATATGGGAGAAACTTCAGGCTTTGATTCCTGCTGGACAGTGTCGCCGGCATTTTTTACAAATGGAGAAAGATTAAAAATGTCTTTTTTCAGTGTCTTAATTTGTTTTTCAAGATCATCATTTTTTTTATCCAGCTCCTTAAATTTGTAATGACCAAGAAAGAACAGAATGATAATCAATACGATAGCTACTGTCTCCATAGATATCTCCCGTAAAATACCTGACGATAGATTTTAATGAATAAGTACTGATGTATGACCGGGAAGACTATATGAGGATGTTTTATGAAATGTCAATATATTTCAAGTACATCACGTTTATACCGCGTCACATTTGATTATGCATGATGCTCTCGGCGATGCGGTGGACATTTCCCATCATGTGGTCGATGCCCATCGTCAGCAGTCTACGGTCCCACATGACAATTTTACCGCCGATGATGCTTGTTTTCACGCCTGCCCCAACCGCCCCGACGCCGATCTCAACGACGCATTCATCGCCCTCATGTCGCGTGAATCGTCGCCGGGAAATAAAGGATGAGCGCTGTCAACGTCCTTTCAACGGCCTCTCAACGACGATTATTTCTATCACGATCCCGAATACTCATGGGAAGATTAACATCCAATCGTAACGCTTTGAAAATGCAATTTGAGGCGCACCGGATAGGTCTGTCTGAAATCCGATAGAAATCTCCGTCATGGTGTGAAAGTCAACAAAATGATAATCCGATTTATCAAATAAAGTCGCCGTGTTCCATGACTTTGTCAATAGCAAGAAATATCGCGGACAATTTTCATCATTAATTACAACCCCTTGAAAACGCGAAAAGCCCCGGTCGCAGATTCCAATATATCGTTTTGCTTTTCGAAATTATTATAGTAATATTAAGCCCAATGACAGCGCAAAAGTGTTAACCAAATAAAACCATATTTACCGCACACCGCCCGAGCAAGGCAGGGGATGAGGTGATATGAATAAAGGCAGGGCAAAGTTCCCCGTTTTCATTTTGGTTTCTATTTTCTTTGCGATCAGCCTCACCTTCACTTTATCATCAGCAGATACCGAAACAAAATATTCGAAAGACAATCAAGCTGAAGCTACAAACTCTCTGACCGTTAAAGCGAACACGGCGGCCAAGAAAATCATTCGCGTTGCCGTATTGCGGGACTTACCGCCCCTCTATGCGGCGAGGAAAGATTCCGAAATACCCACAGGCTTTGCCATCGAACTCCTGGATGAATTATCCGAAATGATCGGTTTTGAAGCGAGAATGGTCGTTGTAGAAAGCTGGGAAGATGCGATCAACGCTCTGCGGGAAGGCAAAGTTCGCTTCATTCCGGGAATCGCTGTTATTGAAAAACGCAAGAAAGAATTTATTTACAGCTCAGAAATAGCTTCCATGCCTGTATCCTTTTTTCGGCGTGCGAAAGAAGCGGATATAAAAGATGCGTCAGATCTTGCGGGGAAGAAAGTGGCGGTCATTTCCAAAAGCGCTGCCGAAGAGGCTCTGGCAGATTATCCGGATATTATGACCATACGGATGCCTAATATCGAAACGCTTCTTGTGGCGCTGCTTTCCGGGGAAGTTGACGCAGTTTTATGCCCCGAATATTCAATGATTCATAAAGCTTCCGATATCGGCGTTGCGAATAAAATTGCAGCAGCCGGCAAACCGTTTTTCTATCTCAAACGGGCCTATCAATTTCGCAAAGAAGATCATTTGTTGAGAGATCAGGTCAATGAAGCGCTAAAAACATATTTACAGACCGAGAATTATCTACGTCTCTATCGGAAATGGTATGAGCCGGATGAATTCTGGATACCTCTGCGCAAGGCCGTTTTGGTCACCTTGATCATCGGCATTATCGCGATACTGACAGCTTTAGCGTTATTGATCAGATTCCTTCGCGCGAAAAAGGAACTTGCGGAGCAAAGCATACATTTCCAAACCCTTTTCGATACACTGTCGCTGGGGGTCATCTACCAGGACGCGAACGGGCGCATATTATCCTCCAATCCGGCTGCCGAGAAAATTCTGGGACTTTCTTTAGACCAGATGCAGGGGAAGACATCCATGGACCCCCGTTGGAAGATGATTCGCGAGGACGGCTCGGAAGTGCCGGGCGAAGAACATCCGGCCATGATTGCTCTGAAAACCAGTCAAAAAGTCGGGCCCGTCGTCAGAGGCGTTTTTCACGCAGGGAAAAACGCTCACATCTGGTTGTCGATCACGGCCATCCCCCTTTTTAAGCCGGGGAAGAAGAACCCTTTTCAGGTATATGCTGTCTTCGATGACATCACCGAAAGAAAGCTGACTGTAGAAGAGCTGAATTTTGAAAGAGAGCAGCTTATCTCAATATTCGACAGTATTGAAGAACCCATTTATGTGGCCGACCCGAAAACATATGAAATTTTGTTCACAAACCATTCCCTGAAAAATATTCTGCAGAAAGAAACGATCGGAGGCATCTGCTATCGGGAATTTCAAGGTCTTGAAACACCATGCTCTTTCTGTACCAATAGTATAATTATCGAGCAAAAGCCTCTTCCTTACCGGTGGGAATATTACAATCATAAATTGGATAAGACATTTGTCATCTATGACCGGATAATTCATTGGCCTGACGGACGCGATGTGCGCATGGAACTGGCCATTGACATCACCGAAAGAAAACGTGCCGAAAAAGAGCTGAAAGTACTTTCAGAAGAACTGGAAAAACTCGTGGCCGAACGCACCGCCGAGCTTACGACCAAAACCGCCGAACTGGAAAGAATAAATAAAGTATTTGTCGAAAGAGAATTGCGCATGCGGGAGCTGAAGGAAAAAATTGCGGAGCTGGAGAAACAAAAAAAGTGAAGCGCGAGACACGAAAATGCAATATCCTTTTCACGAATTTTTCTTTGCCGGGTCATTTAAAAATGACGACCTTGTAAAAAGTCGCAATGCAGCATTCATGTCATTTCTCCCCCGCATTTTGCGGGGGAGAAATCCTGAAATTATTAAAGATTTCTCGTCGTCCCGCTTCAGCGGGACTCCTCAAAATGACAGAATTCGACTTTTTACGAGACCAACAAAGATGGATTTGAATTTTAACAAAAACATAACCCTCCGCCAGATAAAGGCCCGCCTTCTGATCATGCTGGTGCTTTTGCCGGTCTGCATTTTTCTCAACCCAAAAAACGCCGATGCCCGGCAACAGGAAACTGCGTCGCAGACCTCCGCAAATTTACTTACTCAAACAGAAAAAGCATGGCTCGCGGAACATCCGGTCATACGCGTGGCGATGGCCCCGGATTGGCCACCGGTCGAATTCGCCGACGAGCACGGCGAGCCTTCGGGTATCTCCGAGGATTATCTGAGGCTTATTGAAAAGCGGCTGGGCATTAAGTTCAAGCGGGCACACGGCCTGAGCTGGCAGGAAGCTTATACCAGGATGCGGCGCTGGGAAATCGACATGACCACCTGTGTCGCCGAGACGCCCGAACGCACCGCATTCTGGGCATTCACCAAACCCTACATGCGCATCCCCATTCTCATCGTGGCGGATCGTCATGTTCCCTATATCGCCGACATGCGCGAGCTTGCAGGCAGGAAAGTAGCCGTGGCGGAAGGCTATGCGGTCGACGAGTGGATTCCGCGCGACTTTCCGGACATTGACCTTGTCAGGGTCCCGGGTCCTCTGGAGGGTCTGGAAGCGCTGCGGCATGGCGAAGTCTTCGCTTATATAGACGCGATGCTCACAATCGGCCATTTCCTGACGCTGCCGCGCATGGGGACGCTCCAGATCGCCGGCCAGACGCCCTATGTCAATGCCCAATCCATGGCAGTGCGCAAGGACTGGGCCATACTGGCCGGAATTCTCGATAAGGCGCTGGATTCAATTTCCGAAACCGAACGCATGGAAATCTACCGGCGCTGGGTTCCCGTCTATCGTGAAATTGGCCCGGAATACACACTGCTGTGGTGGATTTTCGGTATCCTCGCCGTTATTCTTCTTGTATCCGCGGCATGGATTTGGAAACTCCGGAGGGAAATCGCCGCCCGTAAAAAAGCGGAAGCCGAGGCAAGTGAAAGCGAATTCCTGTACAAAAAGCTATTTGAAGACCATTCCGCAGTGAAATTGCTGATCGAGCCGGATACTGCAAACATCGTCGACGCCAACGAAGCCGCGGAAAAATTCTACGGCTGGCCGCGCGAAAAACTGACACAAATGAAAATCACCGATATCAATACGCTTTCGCCTACGGAAGTTCGGCAGGAAATGGAAGAAGCCCGCACCTCAAAAAAAATCTACTTTGAATTCCGCCATCGCCTTGCCGACGGCTCAATCAGAAATGTCGATGTATTCAGTTCCAAGATAAACATAAAAGGAAAAGAATTTCTCCATTCCATCATCCATGACGTCACCGAACGCAGACAGGCAGAGGAAGCGCTGCGGATTAAAAATCTCACTTTTGATACGTCAATCGCGGCAAACAGCATTGCTGATGCTGAAGGAGTCATTATTGAGGCAAACAATCCTTTTCTAACCCTCTGGGGTTATGCAAGCAAGGAAGAGGTCGTCGGCAATCCCATATCGTATTTCTTTAAAGATGCAGACGAAGCCTCTGTCATCGTCGCGTCACTCAATAGAGATGGCCATTGGCAGGGGAGCTTTACCGGCAAGAAGAAAGATGGATTGACTTTTATTTGCTACGGCATGGCGACGGTCATACGGGACAAAAACGGCAATATTACAGGATACCAATCGTCAGTATTGGACGTCACCAAACAGATGCAGTCGCAAGAAGAATTGAAAAGACTGACCCAGGAACTTGAAAAACGCGTGGAAGCGCGCACCAAAGAGCTGCACAAGAGCCAACTTGCCCTGCTTAACGTCGTGGATGATCTCAATGAAAAGACGCAAAAACTGGCCGCCGCCAATGAATCGCTGGAAGGGCTGAACAAAGAACTGGAGGCTTTCGCTTACTCCGTATCGCACGATTTGCGCGCCCCCCTCAGAAGCATCGACGGCTTCAGCATGGCGCTTCTGGAAGACTACGCGGACAAAATAGATAAAACCGGAAATGATTATCTGGAAAGAGTGCGCCGCGCCGCGCAGAACATGGGCGAGCTTATCGACGACATGCTGAAATTATCGCGCGTCAGCAAAGCGGATTTCCGGCCAGAACCGTTGAATTTAAGCGAAATGGTGAGAGAAATAAGCGCTGACTGCGCGAAAAATGCGGGCGGAAAAACGACTCATATCAAAATTGAAAAAGAGATTATCGCCAGCGGCGACAGAGCGCTTTTGCAAATTGCCCTGACGAACTTGATTGACAACGCCTTTAAATTCAGCTGCAAACAAAATAATCCCTCCATCGAATTTGCCGCAAAACAAGAAAACGAAACAAAAATATTTTATATACGCGATAACGGCACGGGGTTTGACATGGCCTACGCCGATAAATTATTTACGCCTTTTCAACGCCTGCATACCCAGGAAGAATTTTCTGGAACAGGCATCGGCCTGGCCACCGTCCAGCGTATTATACACCGTCACGGCGGAAAAATCTGGGCGGAAGGCGATATAAATAAAGGTGCGACGTTCTATTTTACGTTGCCGTAAAAATACGTATCTCGTGAGAAAATAGCGAGAAAACCCGTGAAGCGCAAGATACGCCTCACGCTTCACGAAAAACGAAAGGAATTTCGCATGGAAAACAAAACCATTTTGCTGGTGGAAGACAATCCTGATGATGTTGAACTGACTCTTCGCGCGTTCAAGCAGAATAATATTTTAAATGAAGTTTCCATAGCGAGAGACGGCGTGGAGGCGCTGGATTACCTTTTTGGCACAGGCAAATACAAAGGCCGCGACAAAAAAATCCTGCCTGTCGTGATCCTGCTGGATTTAAAACTCCCCAAAAAAGACGGTCTCGAAGTACTCAGAGAAATCCGCCAAAACGAGCTGACCAAACTGATACCGGTGGTTATTCTCACGTCTTCCAAGCAGGAAAGCGATATTGTCAACGGCTACAAGCTGGGCGCCAATAGCTACGTGCGCAAACCCGTTGATTTTAAAGATTTCCTCGCCGCCAGCAAAGCGCTGGGCCTCTACTGGCTTTTGTGGAATGAGCCGCCGCCGACAAATCCGTGAAGCGTCATTCTGAAAAAGTATCTCGCGCTTCAAATAACACGATTCACGCTTCACGAGACACGAAAAAATAAAGGAAAGGTTAACGATGTTAAAAAATAACAGAACTGAAGCAGATCAACTAAAATTATTGCGCGTTTTGATTGTCGAAGACAATGAAGACGACGCGCTGCTGATAATCAGGGAATTAAAAAAAACCGGCTATAGCCCGGAATACCGGCAGGTCGAGACAGCCGCGGAAATGCATAAATCGCTGCGCGAAAATACCTGGGACATCATTTTATGCGATTATAATCTGCCGAAATTCAGCGGCATCAAAGCCATTGAACTATTAAAGGAAACAAAAATAGACATTCCCCTCATTGTTGTATCCGGCACTATCGGTGAGGAAACAGCCGTGGAGTGTATGAAAGCCGGCGCGCATGACTATTTCATGAAAGGGAAGCTGTCCCGCCTTGGCCAGGCTATCGAAAGAGAATTAAAAGAGGCGGCAAGCAGAGACAAGCAAAGACTCGCGGAAAAAGCGCTGCGGGATAGTGAAGAAAAATACCACGGTATGATTGACTTCCTGCCGATAGCGATTTTTGAAATCGATACTCAGGGCGCACTTATCTCATTTAACAAATTTGCCTTGGAACTGTTCGGCTACGGGGAAAAAGATTATCATAAAGACATGAACGCCCTGACGTTTTTTGCGCCTGAAGAAGAAAGAAAATTCCGAAAAAACCTGCAAAAAGTCATAGGCGGCTCATCGGTCCCCGGGCAGGAATATGTATTTTTACGGAAAGACGGCAGCACTTTCCCGGGACTAATATTTGCCTCAGCAACGACAGAAGGAGATAACATTGCCGGCATCAGAGGGGCAATCATAGACATCACCGAACGCAAGCAGAATTTTGAGAAAATAAGAAAGGCTCTGGATGCCACAGTGCGGGCCATGGCCGCAACTGTCGAAACGCGCGATCCTTACACTGCCGGCCATCAGTACAGAGTAGCTCATTTGGCGCAAGCCATCGCCGCGGAAATGAATCTGGACGAAGAACAGATTGAAGGAATCCGCATCGCCGCATTGATTCATGATATCGGGAAAATCGCCGTTCCCGCGGAAATTCTCACCAAACCGGGAAAGCTGACCCCTCTCGAATATAACCTGGTGAAAACTCATGCGCAATCCGGATACGATATATTAAAAGATATTGAATTTCCATGGCCCGTAGCTGAAACCGTTTTTCAGCATCATGAACGCCTGGACGGGTCAGGTTATCCGCAAGGACTGGAAAGCGAGTCTATTATTCTGCAGGCGCGCATTCTGGCCGTGGCGGATGTTGTGGAGTCCATCGCTTCGCATCGCCCCTACCGGCCGGCACTGGGAATAGAAGCAGCCATCGAAGAGATTTATAAAAACAGAACCATCCTTTATGATAAGGACGTGGTTGACGCCTGCATCGGACTGATTCGTAATAAGGGCTATGAACTGATGTAAAAGCACCATCAGGATCTCGTGAAGCATATCTCGTGAAGGTGATAAGGAAAGGGGATCACCGTCTTTGTCACAACACACTGCATGGATGAAGCCCGCAACTGCGGGCGGATTATCATGATCAACGCGGGCCGGATCGTCGCCGCAGGAAGCCCCTCAGATATTATGACCTCTTCCTGTCCCAGCCGCCCTGACGCCGATCTCAACGACCCATTCATCGCCCTCATGGCGGGGGAGTCAACAAAAAGGTCGAACGTTTATACCGATTGAAGTTAAATGGACGCATCACACCACACAAGCCGATGCACGCCATCTGGAGACTTTTGTGCGCGATACAGGCCATAAAGCAATGAACCTTGCATAGCGTGCAAGCGCCTCTGGAAAACATGGGGCCGGCGAATCTAACTTTGAGGGAACAGCAATAAAATGAACATGATTGCTCATCAGGCACTATTAATATAATAGCGTAAATGTATTGCCATCATTCGTTGGTGGTGATTTGTGCAAAACGTTTTGTCTTTTTGTGCATATTAAATTGTTGTTCTGTGCATAAAATTGTGGTATCTTTTCAGCCATTTAAGGAGCACGGAAATGAAATATATAAAGCGCTGGCTGGAAACGAGGCTGGAAGATACGCTCAACTCGCATCCGGTTATTGTATTGACTGGTCAGAGACAAGTCGGCAAAAGCACTCTTTTGCAGCAGGCTGGTTTCTTAAAGGATTGGCGATACATTACCCTGGATGATCCGGACATTCTTGAGCAGGCGAAGGAAGATCCCAAGGGCCTGTTTCTGGCTGATAAGCCTACGATCGTTGATGAGGTCCAGCGATGTCCGGAACTTTTGGTTACAATTAAATATCTTGTTGACCATACAAACCGCAGAAGAAATTTTATTCTTTCCGGTTCCGGCAATATATCTTTACGCCGGGCGCCGCGGGAAACCTTAGCGGGACGTGCAATATATCTACAATTAACAGGCTTTTCACACAGAGAAATGCGGGAACTTTCCCCGCGTGGTACTTTTTGCCGGCTATGGAACGGCGAACAGATTGAGGACAGCCTTATAACGGAAAATTTAAATCCAACGGCCTCTATCTGGCGAGGCAGCTTGCCCGGAATTGCGCTGGCACCTGACGACAAGATTGCCCTGGATCGGATGAGCGGTTATGTAGATACGTATATCCGGAAAGATATACAGGATTTGGTTAAGATCAGGCATCCGCAGCATTTTCGCCGTTTAATGGAAGCGCTGGCGCAAGCAACCGGCTGGCCTTCTGTGCAAGATGAATTGTCGAATGATTGTGGAGAAACCAGGACGAATGTCAGCAGATATATAAGCCTATTGAAAGAGACAAAACTTGTCTTTGATCTGAAAGGATACGCCGTTAAAAGCGAAAGGGCGTACAAACAATCAAAATATTACTGGTTTGATTCAGGTTCGGCGTGTTTCCTCGCAGGCATTTATTCACCGTCGGAACTCAGACAACCGCATGTGCGGGGCAGGTATCTGGAAAACTTTATTTTACAGCAAATCATGTCGTGGGCATCATTGCAGGTGATCGAACCGGAAATATATTATTGGAGACCCAAAAATCAAGATGCGGAAATTGATTTTATTATTTTATCGGGCAGGCAAGGCATTGCAGTGGAAGTCAAAGCGTCGGAAAAGTTATCGTTCGGTGATACTCGAAAAATGCGGGAATTTCTGAAATATCACCCCGACATTTCCATGGGTGTTATTGTTTATACAGGTGATAGGACTTATCCGGCTGCTTCTAATGTCTATGCCGTTCCATGGTCGGTATTTTGACAATAATTAAAGGAGATACTTGATCATGACGCCGATTACATTGAAAGAAGCATAAACTCCTCATTTATCCTGCATCTCGGAAACAATTAATTTTTCATTGAAAATTAAGTTGACTTTTAGTTTTAATTAGATTAATTCTAAATCTAAGATATGCACAAAATTCTATAGAATGAGTTTTTCTACGATGAAAACACCGCAAAGAAACAGCGTCCTGAATTATCTGAAAAATAATACATCGCATCCCACGGCGAGGGAAATTTATGACGCCATCTCCAAAAAAGACGATGGGGTGGTTTCGCTTGCCACCGTGTACAATACCCTGTCGCTGATGAAAAAAAAGGGGCTTGTCCGTGAATTGGCCATTACCGATCTGGATTATAAAAGGTACGATCCCAATGTGAGCCCCCACGCCCACCTCATCTGCGGAGATTGCGGGAAAATTGTGGATGTGCGCCTGCCCTTCACCGTTGAAATTCCCGAAGAGCAGAAGCAGGGATTCGACATCCGGGCCGGAGACATCCATTTCTATGGCCTGTGCCCTGCATGCAGGAATAAGGAGAAGAATCCGGCGGCTCAATAGTTTTAGAAAAAGAAAACGGCATCCTTTACAGGAAAAAACAGGTTCGGGATCAAAATGGCAACGTTGTTTTATAAATGAACCATCATTTTTTATTCAGGCAGGATATGACAAACAAACATTCCCGCTTCTGTCTCTGCGACGGATTATTTTCAAACGCCGCCGATAAAAAGCAACTGTCCTTTTGCTTGGTCATTGCATTGTTGTTTGTTTTTTTACTCACGCCGGCCAGTATCTTCGCCTGGCCGACGACAAATGAGTGGATCCCCGTATATAAAAACGGCATTTATTTACAGGATCCCAATGGGGACACCAATGGTTCCAGAAATGTCGTCTCCGACAGCAGCAATCCGGCGGCATATATCTTCAACGACGGGACATACCTGTATTTTCGTCTGCGCCTGGACCAGGACCCGTCAGGCACGGGCGGTCAGGGACTGCTCAAGTCCTTCGGCTGGGGTGTGTTGTTTGATACCAACCTGAACCCCGGCGACTATGAATGGCTGATGATGCTTGACGGCATCTCCCAGACGGAGATCATCGGACTCTGGCAAAACACATCTCAGGGGACGCTGGGCGATCCGGGAGACGCGCCGGAAATTCTTCAGGCCTCCATTCCCGTATCCGGCAACTTCCAGGTCACGATGGCCAACACGTCCTTCAACGGCGACCAGGATTATTTCCTTGACTGGCGGTTCCCTTATGCCACGTTTAAGCAAACCATGGGCCTGACGGATTATTCCCCCATCCGCCTTTTCTTCGGCGCCTCCTCCAACGCAAGCCGCCTTACCCAAAGCGGCGGAGACCTTGTCGGGGCCTCCGATTTGTACGCCGGCTTGAGTGACGTCATTACCGTCATCGGGACTACGCCGGCAACGGGCATCGTTAAATTTGTCGCTGATTTGGCCGGAAACGGCGATGTCATGCAGATCCTTGCTGGGGACACCCTTTACATCCGCGTTATTGACGGCGACATGAATTATAACATCACGACGCTGCAAACCGTCACGGTAACGCTCCGGGCCACAAGCGGAGACACGTCCTCGGTCACACTGACGGAAACAGGCGTCAACACCGGCATATTCACCGGCGCCATCCCCACGCAATCCGGTGCGGCTATTTCCGGCGACGGCATCCTCCAGGTAACGCCGGGAACCACCGTCACCGTCGAGTATATCGATTTCATCGACGCTGCATACAACCTCAACCAGATCCGGGCGGATTCCGTGTGGGTGATAACCCTGACACCGCTCATCAGCCTGGTCAAAAACGCCGATACGTCTTCCGCACAGCCGACAACGGAGGTCGTCTACACGATATATTTCAAAAACTCCGGCATGGGAGCGGCATCGAACCTTGTCATCGTCGATACGATTCCTCCAAACACAACGTATGTGACCGGAAACCTCAGAATCGGCGCCGCCGCTTCGACCTACGCAACGGCAACAGCTTTGACAGACGCCGCGGATGCCGACGCCGGCCAGTTCAGCGCCTCCAGCGCGATTTTCACCATAACCACAGTTTCCGCCGATGACTCGGTGGCCAATTCAGGAACCGATGAAGGCAAGGTCTATTTTAAGGTCAGGATCAACTAAGGGGTGCGTTTCACCGTGCATGGCGCATGATCTTCCAGATAAGCAGACATCACTATGCATAAGAAGATACATGAGCTTTGCACGAAAGGAGCAGATCAATATGGGCGGAATAAAAGGGCAAAGAATTTTGGCTGTCATCCTTTTTCTTGTCGGCATCTTTTTCCTGCATCCCGGCGTCTCGCCGGCGCAGCAGAAACCGCAACTTGATTTAAAAACAACCGTGGAAAAGGAAGTCAAGATAAAGAAGGACGGGAAATGGGCAACCGAGAGAATGCCCGTTGAGAAGGCCGGCAGGGGAGATGTTCTGGCATACACCGTCACCTATCTCAACACAGGAAAAACCGACGCCGTGGATGCGCAGATCGTCAACCCCATTCCCCGGGGAGTCGCCATAATCCCGGAGAGCCCGGAGGGAAAAGATGCGGAGATAAGCGTCAGCATAGACGGCGGCAAATCATGGCACAAACCGCCGGTTACGGTGCAGATTAAGAAACCGGACGGAACGACCGTGGTTACGCCCGTTTCGGCGGACCGGTATACGCATGTCCGATGGATCATTAAAAAACCGGTCATGTCCGGCCGTTCCGGCCAGGTCGGCTTCAGGGCAACCGTAAAATAGCAAATGACCGGCAATGCATATTTCATAGAAAATTAAGTAACGTAAAACATAGCAGGAACGAAAGGAGACAAATCATGCGGAAAATATTTTTACCCCTTGCCGTGCTGCTGCTTCTGGCAGTTGTTGCGGCGCCGCCCGCCAGGGCGGAAGGAACCCTTGCGGGGACGGCGATTTCCAACCAGGCGTATGCCGATTACAAGGACGCCAATGGAAACGCCATGACCCGTGTCTATTCCAACACGGTAACGGTAACCGTCAGTCAGGTCGCCGGCGTCAGCACAACTCCGGAAACAGCGTCTCATAACGGAATTGCCGGCACGAACGCCGCCTTCCCGGTCACCGTCTGCAACACCGGAAACGGCAACGATACCATCACCTTAACGGCGGCAACGACCTTGGGCACCGTGACCATTTACAAAGACGACAACGGCGACGGCATCTGGCAGCCCACGGAACTGACGGTCGTCACGAACACAGGCGTCCTGGCCGCCGATGCCTGCTTCAAGGTGATCGTCGTCTCATCCATACCCGCAGGCGCTGCGAACGGGACAAGCATCACAACGACCATCACTGCAACTTCAACCTATACGGGCACCGTCACCGACACGTCAACCCTGACAACGACCGTCCAGGCGGCAACACTCACTTTGACGAAAGCCGTTTCAACGGCCACCCCCAAGCCCGGCGACATCATCACCTATGCCGTCACGGGTTCGAACTCGGGGGCCGCGTTTGCTTACAACGTCCTGGCCATTGACAACATTCCCGCCAACACAACCTACGTGGCGGGAAGCATGAAAGCGGGACCGGTGGGCGGAACTTACGCCGCAGCCTATGCGATGACCGATGCAAACGATGTGGAGAACCTTAGCTACACGGTGGGCGGCAACACAACCATCGCCAATGCCTGGTACGATTCCGGGAACAACCGGGTGCAGCTTGACTGGTCCCAGTGTCTGCCCGCGGGGGTCTTTTATTTCCAGGTCAGGGTCAACGACAATGTGCCGTCCGGCACCAGTATATCAAACAGCATCACGGCTGCCTACGGTTTGCTGAACAACGGGCTCCGGCCGTACACGGAAACATCGAACAGCGCAACAGCCACGGTTCAGGATTACCCGGGCGTGCTGTTATCGCCAAACCGCACAGGTTCCGGCAACCCCGGAGATGGTCTATGCCTTCACCGCAACAAACACGGGAAACGCGCCCGATACCATCGATCTGAGCTTCAGTTCCACATCCAGCTGGACATGGGTAATCTGGAACGACGTTGATCATAACGGCATCCCCGGAACCGACGGCGACACCATTCTGACGGACACCGACGGCGACGGGAAAATCGATACAGGCGTTCTTCCCCAGGGCGGGTACTTAAACCTGCTTATCGTAACGACAATTCCCGCAGGGACTTCGGACGGTCAAACCGATAGCACCATCATCACCGGCGCATCGAGCATTGACCCCACCGTAACCTCGGCGGTGACCATGACGACGACTGTGAAGGCCCCCGTCGTATCCGTTACGAAAGCGCTCACATATGTTGTGCAGCCTGCGGGCGTTACACCCGCCACATGCACGCCGACGAACATCTCGACGGGCGCCGGTTGCACCTACGTCCCGGGATCGGTCCTGACCTATCGGATCACGGCCGTCAACAACGGCACCGGCAATGCCACCGCCGTCGTCATCACGGACATCATACCCTCGCACACGACCTATAAGGCCGGCACCATTCGGACCGGCTCAAACACCGGCGCTCTGATGGCGCGCACTGACGCTACCGATGGAGACGGCGGCCGGTATGATGCAGGCGCCGTTACGGCGGGCGGTGCGGGCCATTTGACCCTCGGTCCCGGCGGCGCTTGGGTCCTTGAGTTTCAGGTCACGATTGATTGACCATCGTGATAACAGTTTTTTAGGTTGAGGAATTCCGCATGATGACATTTCTGCGACATAATGCAGAAAAGACGTGCCTGAGGGCGCGGGTCTTCGCTATTCTTTTTGCCGTCCTGTTTTTTTGGACGGCAAAAGGAACGGCGCTGACCCCTGCCCCGGGGACGCCCATCGTCAATAAGGCCACCGTGCAATACGGCGATGCCAACGGAAATCCCTTATCCGCATTCAGCAACACCGTTTCGACACTCCTTTCCGGCGCGCCGAGACTTCGTCTCGCAAAAACGGCCGATTCCGATCCGGTCGCCGCCGGCGCCGTCTTTGACTATACGCTCACCTATGAAAATACCGGCAACGCCCCGGCTACAGGGGTAACAGTGGTTGACACCCTGCCGGCCAATGTCATTTATCAAAGCGCCTCAACAGGCGGTGTCTATAATTCGGTCAACCACACGGTGACATGGGCCATCGGATCCTTAGCATCAGGAAGCAACGGAACCCTTACGGTTACGGTTCAAGCCGCGGCGGGATCGGCTGCCGGCACATCGATCGTCAACACCGCTTCGATAACCTCTACAGAGGGTGCAACAGATACGGCGACCCTCCATACAAAGGTCGGGACGGCCCCCAACCTGGTCATTGTCGCTTCCGCGTCCGTTGCAAGCACCGTCCCTGGCGGATATATCGACTACATGATTTATTACGCCAATATCGGCAACATCGCCGCCAACCATGTTGTTATCCGCAATGAAGTTCCCTCCGGAACCGCCCTTGTGGCGGGATCCATTACCGGAGGGGGAAGCATTGCCGATCGCACCATGACGTGGCTTTTAGGCTCCCTGCCGCCGGGGGCTTCCGGAACGGTCGGTTTCAGAGTCACCGTCTCCCCTATCGCGGCAGACGGAACCATCATCAGCAATATCTCCACTATCATGAGCGACGAAACGGCGGCAACAAACTCCAATCAGGTCCTGATCCCCGTGGTCTCAGCAATGCTGATGCCGCCCATAACGACCAAAAACTTTAATCCGAGCGCTATCCTCATCGGCATGCCGTCGCTCATGACCATTACCATCACCAACCCGAATACGTCGCCGATAACGGGGTTGGCCTTCACCGATGCGTACCCCGCCGGCATGGTGAACATTGCCGCTGTGCCTACGGCAAACACCTGCGGCGGCACCGTGACCATGACGCAAGGCGGGGATTCTCTGGCCCTTGCGGGAGGGATTCTCGCGGGATCGGGCAACTGCTCCATCGTGGCACCCGTAACCCTCAATCTTCCCGGAACATACACCAACAGAATCGAAAATGTGACGACCGTCAACGCCGGTGCGGGCGCTGCGGCTTCCGCCGGCATTTCGGCAGACATCCTGTTCAAACCATCTCTGCACCTTGTCAAGAGTGCATCGGCGGACAGGGTTTCCCCGGGCGAGCAGGTCGTCTACACCCTTACCGTAGTCAATACCGGCATCATCACCGTGACAGGCGTCGTTATTGAAGACCTTCTTCCTGCTGGGACAAGCTTCGTCGGCGCCGATACGGCATATACCCTCACAAACCAGACCGTCCGTTTTCCGATGGATGATATGTCCGCCGGTACGGCAAAGACGGTCCATCTGACCGTCGCCGTGAACACTGAAGGCACTGCCGGAACGGTTATTACCAATACCGCAGCCGTCAAATCGGCTGAAGCGCCGACAGAAACGGCTTCCGCCGCCGTATCGGTCATAACGCCGGCAAACCCGTCCCTTCAGTTCACAAAGAGCGCATCGGCGGGCGTGGTTTCCCCCGGCGCACAGATCGTCTACACCTTTACTGTAACCAATAACGGCAACGTCATGGTAACCGGCATTCTTATTGAAGATACCCTCCCGGCAGAAACGACTTTCGTCGGCGCGGACGTTGCTTATACGCTCATAAACAATACGGTTCATTTAACCGTCGCTGATATGGCCCCTGGCGAAACAAAAACGGCGCATTTGACCGTCGCCGTCAACACTGCGGGAACGGCGGGAAAGGACATCATCAATACCGCTTCGGTCAAATCGGTGGAAGCGCCGGCACAAACGGCTTCCGCTGCGGTTTTGGTAAACACGCCGCGGCTTTCGATCCTGAAAACCGCCGCAAACGCAATTGTCCGGCCCGGCGATGTATTAAAGTATGCCGTTGACCTGAAGAATGAGGGCACAATGCCCGTATCGGGCATAACCCTTCGGGACGCTCTCCCCGCCGGAGCGACTTTTTTGAATGCCGACGGGGGAGGCATTAAACAGGGAAACACCGTAAGCTGGGTCGTCCCTGCGCTTGCCCCGGGCGAAACAAAAACCATCACCCTGAACGTAACCATAGACAAAACCTTCAGCGACGCCTCCATATCCAACACGGCCTATGTGGCTGCCGACGGCATGACGGAGCTGTCTTCAACGGTTTCCAAGGACATTACGCCCCGGACGCCCGGAGAGGTGGCTTTCTTCGATGCAGCCTGGCAGCCCGCCTACGGCTACGCAAGCGGAAACGTCATCAACCTTCAGGTCCAGGACGCGGATCAGAATGTCGACGCGACGCTCGCCGAAACGGTCAGCGTGATTCTCACGAATCCGGCAACGGGAGACACAGAGACGATCATCCTGACGGAGACGGGACCGGACACAGGGATCTTCCGCGGCGCTATTTTAAGCACCCTTGCGGCAACTACAAGGGAAAACGGCTCTCTGACCGTCGCCCCAGACTCCCGGATAAATGCCGCCTATACGGACCCCCTGGACATATCGCCGGTTTACAACGCCTCCGCCCTGATCGATCCGCTGGGGATCGTCTTTGACGCCGTAACGGGCATCCCCGTGGCAGGGACCGTTGTAACAATCCGGAACTGGAACGCCGCGGCCAATGCCTGCGACTTGACAAGCTGGCCCGCCCTGCCTCCGGGGCAGGTCAATCCGGCAGTTCCCACGGGGAGAGACGGCAAGTTCGCCTTCCCCCTCGTGCCGCCGGGCAACTACTGCTTCCAGGTGGCCCCCCCGGTGGGATACACCTTCCCTTCAGCGGTACCCGATAGCGAACTGCCGGCGGGCTTCACAATCGGAAACGGTTCCCGGGGCGAAAAATTCACTCTGAGCACAGGCGACCCCGCTCTTATCCGCGACATCCCGGTGGATCCGCCGCCGGGCTATCTGATGGCGGCAAAAACGGCCAACACCTCAACGGCCGCGGTCGGAGATATGATTATTTATACCCTGACTCTGACAAACAACGGCCGGACGCCGGTCACCGGCATGGCGATAACGGATGTCATGCCTCACGGAATCGCATACCTTCCCGGCTCGACGCAAATCAACGGCAAAGCTATTGCCGACCCGAAGGCATCGGGCCATCGGACCTTGGTATGGCAGACGGGCGCCCTCGCCCCGGCAGAGTCCTTCACCATGTATTACCGCGCCGTCGTCGGACCGGACACCCCGACAGGCACAGCCGTCAATACGGCCTTCGCCTCGGGCATAAATCTTGGGAAAACCATTGTCTCAAACAAGGCTTCCCATAAGATCAAGATCGCCGGGGGCGTTTTCACGACGAAGGGAACCATTGTGGGACGCGTATTCGTCGATCGCGACGGAAACGGATCCGTGGAAAAAGACGCCGGGGTTCCCGACGCCGTCATCTACCTTGAAGACGGCACCCGCGTCATGACGGACGGCAGCGGTAAATTTTCCATAACCGGCGTCACAGCGGGAACACACATTTTGCGCCTCGATGAAACAAGCCTCCCTGGAGGCCTCGTGCCTAAACCGACGTCCAACCGGTTTATGACGAGCGGCACGTCCCAGTTCATCGATATGACGCCGGGCGGTCTTTTCAAGGCCAATTTTGCCGTAGAAAAAATATCCGATGAAACACAGCCTCGGGTGACTGGAGAAAAGCCGGAACCGGCGAAAGAAAGCGCGCCGCCGGCTCAAGAAAGTCCCGAGACGCCCCCGCTGCATTCGGTAGTGAACGCGTCGGTCGCCGGGACGCAAGGGTCGGAGAAAACCGTTCCCAAAGCGATACCGGATCGGCCTCTGGAAGAACAGATCCTGACTATGACACCGGAGCTTGTGTTTCTGAAGCCTCTGGACCGATCCGTCGTCCTGCGCAACAGCACCCGCGTCATCGTCAAAGCTCCGGCAAATACGGTCCTGACCTTAGCGGTCAACGGCGAGAAGGTGAACAATCGCCGGATCGGCCGAGAGATCAAGTATGAGCCGGGAAATGTTGTCCTGTATGAATTTATCGATATTCGCCTCAAGACCGGGGAAGAAAACCTCCTCAGGGCCGAGATTCACGACACATTCGGCATCCTGCGGGGCGAAAAACAAATCCGGGTGGAAGCCGTCGGTGATCCCGCAGGCATATCCATCGTGACTGACAGGAAAGAAGCGGCGGCGGACGGAAAATCCCAAATCGGCGTAATCGTTTCACTGACGGATGAAAAAGGACGATTTGTTCCCGCCGTTGACGCAATAACTGCGGAGGTTTCAGCAGGCCATATCCTGGAGAAGGACGCCGATCCGTCCACCGACGGCCATCAGATCGTCTGTCAAAACGGCAAAGCCCGTTTCACAGTCATTGCGCCCCGTGAGACGGGAGAAGCGAGAATTGACGTCCAGGTCAATGATCTCCATGAGTCGGCATCCCTCTACTTTGTCCCTCACCTGCGGCCCATGTTCATCGTCGGTCTGGGAGAGATTGTCCTGGGTCATGGCCGGTCGTCCGGCGACATCAGCTATCTTAAAGAAAGGGCCTTCTTCGGCGACGGGACATATCTCGACGGACGCGGCGCTTTCTTTCTGAAAGGAAACATCTATAAGGATTTCCTCCTCACCGCTGCCTATGATTCCAATAAGAAACGGTCGGATGAGCTGTTCCGGGAATCGGACACGCGCCTTGATGGGGAAGATAAATATCCCATTTACGGCGATGAAAGCAAAGTGGGGTATGAAGCCCTTTCCCGTGACAATCTCTATGTTAAACTGGAAAAAGGAAAATCCTACCTGCTTTATGGCGACTACCGCACCGATTTGACGGAAACATCATTGAGCGCCTATACGCGCTCCTTCAACGGCCTCAAGTTCGAGGTCAACACGGACCGGCTCCGTCTGCGTTCCTTTGGAAGCTACACCGACCAGAGCCGGCTTGTCGATACCATGCCGGGCAAGGGAATTTCCGGCCTCTATTACTTAAACAGCAATCAGATTATCGAGGGGTCCGAGTGGGTCGTCGTTGAAACGCGGGACCGCCTGCAACCCGACCGCATCCTGAACCGGGAGATCAAATCGCGCGGGATAGACTACGAGATGGACTATGGCATGGGAACGCTTCTGTTCAAAACGGCCATCCCCAGCCATGACGCGGGCGGCAATCCCCTCTACATTGTCGCCGCCTATGAGAGCATTGGAGCAGGCAAGAAGTACTTGATCTACGGCGGCCGGGGGTCTTTTAAAGTCCATGAACGGTTGACCGTAGGAGCAACGGGCATCATCGAGGAGAACGCCGTCAGCAATTATCAGCTCCTGGGCGCAGACATCACCCTGAATCTGCCGTTCAAGACAACCGTCAAGGCGGAATATGCCGATACCCGCGGACTGTTTGACATCGATAACGCCCTGATTCCCAAAGCAGGCGAGGGCTGGTCGTTTGATCTGAAGAGCCGGCCCCTGGAAAAACTCACTCTTACCGCCTATTACCGTCAATTGAGCGATTACTACAGCAATCCGTCCGCTGCCGACGCGGTTCGCGGCACGCAGAAATGGGGATTGGATGCGGCCTATGAAGTAATGCCCCAGCTGACCGTGAAGGCAAAATATCTGGATGAAGAGGACCGCATCAATGGGTCGTCGCACCACGTGGCATCCGTTGGCGCCAGTAAGAAATTCACCAAGACCAGCATCAACGCCGAGGTATCTCATGAAACATCCGAGAATCTCACGACGGCTCCGGCCCAGGCCCCTTATACGCCCGGCGGACTGCTCAACGGCGTTCCTTTCCTTAATGCCTATGAAACGCCGAAAAGGGCGACTTTCCTCAAACTTGGCATCGAAAGAGAGATACTGCCCGACCTGACCCTGTCCCTCAGCCACAAACACGATGTGGGAGGCAATGACTTGTCCGTAACGGAGGGCGGGCTCCATTATAAGATCAACCAAAACAACCGTCTTTACGTCCGCGAAGAATACGCAAGATATGAAGAGGGCACGCAGACCCGCACACTTATCGGCGTGGAATCACTGATTGCGAGGAACACGACGGCCTATCAGGAATACCGCCTGGCCGACGGTTCATCGGGCAGCCGGAACCAGCAGGTGATGGGGTTAAAAAATAAAGTTCAGATCATGGAAAAAATGACGGCCAACATGGCCGGTGAGTATCTGAGCACCTTAAGCGGTCAAAAAAACGTGAACGAACCGGATGCCTTCGCCGTCGCCGCGGGCCTGGAATATCTGCCCGACGACAATCTGAAAGTCACGGGCAGGGCGGAACACCGGCATGAAATTGCCGACAGCGGAAAAGATTCCTATCTTCTGGAAGCGGCTGTGGCTTATAAACTCCATCCCGATTACACGGTGCTTATCAGAGAACGGTATTTCGAGGAAAAGGGCGGAAGCACAGGCCGGGATTTGACTTCCCGTCTGATGATGGGTCTGGCCTATCGTCCCCTGAATAACGACCGGTTCAATGGATTGAGCCGGATAGAATATAAATACAGCAAACGAACAAACGCTCAGCCTTCCTTTGATGCGGATTCGTTCATCTTCTCTACGGAGGGGATTTATCAGGTCAGCCCGAAATTGCAGCTCATGGGAAAATACGCAGGAAAGCTTGAGAAACAAGACGCCTTTTCTTCGTATACAGACCTTGTGGCGGCCAGATTTTTATATGACCTGACGGACCGCTTTGATTTCGGGGCGGAATACCGCCTGCTGACTTCCCATGAGACCCATACGAGACTGCACGGCGGCTCCGTCGAGATCGGCTGCCGGTTGTTTCATCAGCTCTGGCTGTCTGTCGGTTATTCCTTTGACCGCTTTGACGGTGATCTTGTCGGAGACAGTTATCAGGGCCAGGGTCCCTACCTGAAGCTTCGCTTCAAGTTCGATGAACACACCCTCAGGGGCCGCCGGTAATCCGCCGTAATCTCCATTGCCTCTCCGCAGGAACAAAACCCCTTGCCGTGGCAGCCGGACGCCGCCCCCCGCCATAACGCAGAGGCGCATACTGCCGCATCCTGCGTTACCGTCTATTAATCCTTGATCTTTTTGTAAAATTGTCGCACATTCGGACAGAAAAATGACTATCCGACAGATGCCTGTCTTTTGAACCCTTGGGGGCGTTTTGAGAATCGGCAATATCCGGGCGGTTGCCCAAAAAGAAATCTACCACCTGATCAGGGACTTCCGGAGCCTCTATCTGGCCTTTGCGATCCCCCTTCTGCTGATTTTCATGTTCGGGTACGCCTTGAGTCTTGATGTGGACAACGTCAAGACGGTGGTCCTGGACCATGACAGGACGGACCTGAGCCGGGATTTCATCACGCGCCTCAATGCCTCCACCTATTTTAACGTCATAAAGCGTCTGGAAGATACGAGGGACGTCACAAAATACATGGATCATGGCCGGGCGGCCCTGGCCGTCATCATTCCACCCGGATGGACGAAGAACATGCGGTCGGACCGCGAAGCGCCCATGCAGGTCATCCTGGACGGCAGCGACCCCAATTTCGCCGGGATCACCAGAGGCTACATTACAGCCTTTATCGAAAAATACAACCAGGAGGCCCTGCTTAGCTTTCTTAATCGTCAGGGTGTGGGGAAAATGACCCCCCCCGTGGAAGGCCGCATCCGGATCTGGTTTAACGAAGATCTCGAAAGCCGCAACTTCATCATTCCCGGCATCATTGCCATCATCATCATGCTGGCCGGGGCCATGCTGACCTCCCTCGTCATCGCACGGGAATATGAAAACGGCACGATGGAGACCATCAAGTCGCTGCCCATCGGCGCCGCGGAATTTATTATCGGAAAAGCCATCCCCTACTTTTTCATCGGCCTTATCAATGTCCTCATTGCCGTTCTTATGGGCCAGTTCCTGTTCGGCGTGGTGATGAAATCAAGCTTCTGGCTCATGCTGGTGGCCTCATCCCTGTATCTCTTCGTCGCTTTGAGCCTCGGCCTCCTCATTTCCGTCATCACCAAATCCCAACTGATTGCCAATATGGCGGCCATCTTACTGACTTTTTTGCCCTCCATGCTCCTGTCCAATTTCGTCTTTCCCGTGATCAACATGCCGAAGGTCCTTCAGGTCATTACCTACGTCGTTCCGGCGACCTACTATATCGAAATCTTAAGCGGCATCTATTTAAAGAATCTCGGATTTGCCCATCTCTGGCCTAATTTTCTCATTCTCACGGTCATGTTTATGGTCATGTCGGCCATGAATTTCCGGCTCCTGAAAAAGGAGGGCCTGTGAAATGAACCGTCTGCGCATCCGCGAACTGGTTCGCAAGGAATTCATACAGCTTTTCCGGGACAAACGCAACTGGCCCATCCTGATTGCCGCCCCCATCATCCAGTTGCTCGTTTTTGGGTATGTCGTCAACTACGACATCAAACTTGTCAGGATCGCCCTTCTCGACCAGAGCCGGACAAGGGAAAGCCGGATGATTGCCGATGCCTTCACGGCCAACGCCATCTTCCGAATCACGCAATACCCGCAGGACCCCCGGTCATTGGAGCAGGCGCTCCTGGCCGGCAAGGTCGATCTGGCCGTCAAGATCGGCCCGGATTTCAGCGCCCGCATCCGGCGGGGCGACACGGCAGCCGTTCAGATATTGAGCGACGGCAGCATGAGCAATATGGCCGCCATGCGGCTTTCCTATACAGCCTCCATCCTTGAGAATGTGAACCGCGTTCTGATCCGGGAGCTGTATCCCCAGCAGATGTCCTACGGCAGAATCGACGGCAGGATCAGGACCTGGTATAACGCCAACCTGGATTCTCAGAACTTCTTCGTTCCCGGCATCGTGGCTTTTTTGATCATGCTCATATCCCTGCTGCTGACCTCCATGGCCATTATCCGGGAAAAGGAGGCGGGCACCATGGAGCAGTTGATCGTAACGCCCGTGACATCCGTCGAACTCATCGCGGGCAAGACCATTCCTTACACAGTCATCTCCCTCACGCAGATGATCGTGGTCACCGCCATCGCCGTTTTATGGTTTGACATTCCCTTATCCGGCAGCATTGCCCTGCTCTTCGGCGCCGCCTGCATTTTTCTGTTAAGCACCCTGGGAATCGGCCTTTTCATATCGACCATTTCCGCCACGCAGCAGCAGGCCATGATGACGACCTTCTTTTTCGTCGTCCCCTTTTTCATGCTGAGCGGCTTCGTCTTTCCCATTGCCAATATGCCGGCGATTGTTCAAATATTGACCTATCTCAATCCCCTCCGGTATTTCCTCGTCATTGTGCGGGGCATCTTCCTGAAGGGGGTGGGGATTGAGATCCTGTGGCCCCAGTTTCTGGCCCTGACGATCTTAGGCGTCCTGGTCTTTTCCGGCGCCATCGCCCGTTTCAGAAAACGTCTCGATTAAGAAAAGGATATGTCGTCATGCTCAAAATCATTGAAGACGAAAAGCAAATCAAAAAGCTGCAAAGCAGGTTTCTGAAGAGCTTCAAGCCTTTCACGGACGAAAAAATCGCCGTCCGCATCGGCCACATGGGCGCCAGTTTTGACGCCAAAGTCCTCTGGTCGAGCCGGTTGGGCATCTGGATCTATTCGACAAAAATCGTGGGCAGCCGGTACTGGAACGCCTTCGGTCTCGACAAGCCGAAAGCACAATCCGCCCTGCCTATCACCTGCGAAATCAATCTGCCTTTAAGCGGCATCGACCGGCGCATCGGCGGGGCCCTGGCGGCAGATAAAAAGGGCAATATCTATCTCGTTCACCGGGGGATCATCGGAGGCGGTAAAAAAGGCGTCGGAAAATCGCTTTTTGAAACCCGGTTCCGGGGCGTCTGGGCTCCCGTGGAAGACGGCGACCAGGAAACGCCGGCCGCCGTCATCGGCATGTTGAATTCCCCGCGTTTCATAAGGCAGGTCCTCCATTTCATCCACAAAATCGACCGCATCAAAAACCAGGCATCGAGCCGCTCTTTGCAATTGAAAATTTTTGACGAATACGGCCTGAAAGAAGAACTCATCGGCGCCGGTCTGTCCGAATCACAAAGGAACCTGGAAGCCGAATGCAGTCTGGGACTCATCATCGGCAATTTGTACGACGGTTTGACCGAACGCCGCCAGCGGGTTGCCAACGACGCCCTCAACGACCTTTTCATTGCGGACAAGGGCGGCGCCGTCAAGGCGCTATTCGCGATTAAAACCGATGCGTCGGCAGAAACACTGCACCAGGGAGCGATGCAGCTATTGATGAACAGCCTCTCCCTGCCCCGGCAGCCGCGTCTGATTCTGGTCATCCCGGAAGAACCGGACAGGCATTGGAAAGAAAAGCTGAAGAAATCGAATATCGAATTGCTGATCTATCGCTGGAACGGCGACCGGGCTGAATTTCCGGCGTTGGATCAATTATTGCCTTTTTAATGGAGAACGATATATGGCGGCAGAAATGAAAAAATCACCATCCCCTGAAACGGACAGCGCCCTGATTGTCGTTGATGTGGAAAATGACTTCCTCCCTGGCGGGGCCCTCGGCGTCAGGGCTGGCGATCAGGTCATCGCGCCCATGAACCGGGCCATCGATGTCTTCCTGAAAGAAAAATTGCCTGTCCTTTATTCCCGCGACTGGCATCCGCGGGATCACTCATCGTTTCAGCAAAACGGCGGCCCCTGGCCACCCCACTGCGTCCAGGATACGGAAGGCGCAAGGTTTTCCTCTGATCTTTCCATCTCCAAGAATCCTTTAGTTTTTTCAAAAGGGACGAACGCTGCACAGGAAGAATATTCCGCCTTTCATGCAAGGGATACAGCGGGAAATACCGTAAGTGAGGTACTTGAGCGACTCGGCGTCCGGCACGTCTTTATCGGCGGCCTGGCGACGGATTACTGCGTTCTCAATACGGCGTTGGACCTGCTGAAAGCGGGTTACCGGGTCACCGTCCTGACCGACGCCTGCCGCGCCGTCAATGTGGCCCCCCATGACGGGGAAAAAGCCCTTGAAAAAATGATTGCGGCAGGAGCGATGATGATGACGACACAGGACCTGGGAGGCTGATGATGAATCCCCTGACCAGTCCGCTTTTGACGGACCTCTACCAGTTGACCATGCTTCAGGCCTATGTCGAGGGCGACATGAAGGACAAGGCCGTTTTTGAATTTTTCGTCCGCGCCCTGCCCGAAGGCCGTGCATTTCTTATCGCCTGCGGGTTGGAGTCCTGCCTGAAATTTTTTGAAGACATGAGATTTTCGGATGCGGAAATCGGCTACCTCAAACAGTCCGGACGATTCTCTCCCGCCTTGATCTCATACCTCAGCGATTTTCGCTTCACCGGCGATGTCTATGCCATGCCTGAAGGGACGGTGTTTTTCGCCGATGAACCGCTCATCCGCGTCGAGGCGCCCATCTGCGAAGCCCAGCTTGTCGAGACCCGTCTGATCAACCTGATGCAGTTTGAAACGCTCATCGCGTCCAAGGCGGCCCGCTGCATCCTCGCCGCCGATGGCCGGGCCTCGCTCATCGATTTCGGCCTCCGTCGGGCTCACGGCGCGGAGGCGGGATTGCTCGCGGCGCGGGCGTCCTATATCGCCGGGTTCATCGGCACGGCAACGGTTCTGGCGGAGCCCGTCTTCGGCATCCCCATTTTCGGAACCATGGCCCACTCTTTTATCGAGGCCCATAATGACGAGCAGGACGCCTTTGTCGATTTCTGCCTTGCCAATCCGAACAACACGACCCTCCTCATCGATACCTACGATACGGCAGGCGGCGCGCGGAAAGCCGTTGCGGCGGCAAAGATACTGGCCAAAAAGGGAATTCCCGTGCAGCGGGTCCGGCTGGACAGCGGCGATCTTCTGGCATTGTCGAAAGAGGTCCGCCGCATCCTCGACAGTGAAGGTTTCCAAGCAATACAGATATTTGTCAGCGGCAACATGGATGAATTCGGCATCCGGGATCTTCTTGCACAGGGCGCGCCCATTGACGGTTTCGGCGTCGGCACAAAGCTCGATACATCATCCGATGCGCCCTATCTGGAGTGCGCCTACAAACTGACGGAATATGCGGGACAGGCGAGGATGAAAAAGTCTTCGGGAAAGGTAAGCTTCCCGGGCCGAAAGCAGGTATTCCGGAAATACCGGAAAGGCAGAATGACAGGCGACACGATTACGATTGCAGGAGATCTTCTTGCCGGCATGCCCCTCCTTGAGCCCGTCATGGTGGGTGGAAAGAGACTGGCCCCGGCCAGGACGCTGACGGAAATTGCCGATTATACCAGGGAACAGTTAAGCACGCTGCCTGAAGAACTCCGGGACCTCACGGCAAAATCATCGGCCTACCCGGTCAAAATATCCCCGGCATTGGAAAGATTAAAGAATGAAACGGAAGCGATGTTGACGAACTCGTAAAAAGTCGCAAAGCACCGTTCATGTCATTTCGACCCCGCATTTTGCGGGGGAGAAATCTTGAAATCATTAAAGATTTCTCGTCGTCCCGCTTCAGCGGGACTCCTCGAAATGACAGAATTCGACTTTTTACGAGAGCGTCAATGTTAATTCGAGATATGACGGTTACCGGCTGATGGTCTTTCCCATCTTGTAATCGTCCATGACAAAGCCGCCGCCGATGTCCTGAACCAGCGGGAAAAGCTTCTTAAATCCCCACCTTTCATAGGCGGCAATGGAGGCCATATTGTTTTTGTTGACCGTTAGCGTTACGGCGTCAAAGCCTTCTTCTTGCGCTATTTTGTCGATGAATTCGCTGCACGTCCTGCCATACCCCCTGCCCCGCTCGGCGGCGGCAATGTAAATCTTGCTCAGGAACAACTCGTCGCCCTTCGGCTCAATGCCTGCGTAACCGATATGCCTGTCGTCCTGTAAAATCAGATAATATCGGAATCCATCGGCTATCTGCCGGGCAATCGCCTCCCGGGACTGGAATTTGTCCAGCATATACACCACCTGCGCTTTCCCGATGATGGGCGTGTAGTATTCCGTCCAGATGTCGCGGGCAAGGGATTCAACAATGTTGATGTGTTTTTGCGTCGATACGGGGATGATCGTCACGGGTGTCGCCCCTTTCGGGAATCAATTGCTGTGCCGATCCTGATTCAGAATCTCGTCCAGCAGTTGGGCCTTGCGTCCTGACGAAGCCGCAAGCTCCGATTCACAGATGTCTCTTACCTTCTTGTGCTGAGCCACATTTGAAGAAAGGGACCAATAGGCGGCAAACCCCAGCATGAACGTGCTCCGGTCTCCTTCGGCATCGATAAACTTCAAGGCTTCAATGATCTTCTTCACATGATGATCATTGCCGGACGCCATGAACGCGCCCCACAGGAGGTCCAGATCGGCGGCGCTGGCAGGTGAAAGCGAGGCAATGGAAATATTGACTAGATGCGGATAGGGACCGGAAGACAAATCGACACCCGACGTCGTTTGCAGCCTTTCCAGCAATCTGGCTTTGCCCGGCACATCGGAAAGGGCAATGGCATACAGCAGGAGGAGCGCCTGAGATTTGCCGGCGGGGTTCACGTTTCGGACCCATTTTCTTGCACGGCTTTGATTCTGTTGAAAGATCTCGGCAAAAAACCCGGCGTAAGATGCAATGCTTTCGGGCCATGTGATAAAACCCGGCAAGGAAAGGGCGTCGAGCATGACGGGAATCTGATCCGGCGACGGCTTCAGATAATAATAACTCACACGGTTGCTGAGTTCCACGGGATCGGTGATCTTCTGCGGCGGCGGCAGAGTCGCACAACCCATGAGCAGAATGATGGGCAAACCGATCAACCATGACCGTTTCAGAAATTTAGATGTCATATGCAATGGATCGTTCCGTCGGACACATTCGCTTGCCTGATTTTCCGTGGATTTAAAACGCGACACCCGTATCCCCGATTGATCGGCAATGGATTGTATTTTTTATTGAATCTTTTTCTGCCGCTACGGACGACATTCGGATGAGATTGGGCGGTCGATGCCATAAACGGCTCGCCGTATATAACACCCCTGCCTTCACGATGCAACGCATTTGTTATGACAAAGCGTGAAAAGTAAACGTCGCCCGCAAAAGACATGGAAAACCGGATTATCCGTTTGACATACAAAGATCATTGAGTCTATATTTCACCTGAAAAAAGTCACGCAATGCCGAGGGATTGTCCCCGTCATGTGCGCTTCGAAAATTTTGAATTTCTGTTTTCCAGTCTTGGCAAGGCGCAGTGCGCCGCGGCAATCTCTTATATTATCGGACACTCATGAAATTGCTTCGCTTCGCCGGCCATGACAAAAGAGGCGTTTTTCAAAAGTCTCGCTTTGTGCCTGTGAGTTCACTTTACAAGGATATGCCCCGTGACGAAAGCCGAATCCGCCGCAACAAAAATTATGGTCGTTGACGATGAAAAAGATATTGCCGACATCATCGCCTACAATCTTGAACAGGAAGGGTATGGGGTCTGCAAAGCCTATAACGGGCGCGCCGCCTGGGATTTGATGATCTATGAAAAACCCGACCTGATTTTATTGGATCTCATGATGCCGGGAATATCGGGCATGGATCTTTGTAAAATGATTCGAAGCAACCCCCGCCTGGCAAAGCTGCCGATCATCATGCTGACGGCCAGGACAGACCCCATCGACAAAGTCGTCGGCCTGGAAATGGGGGCTGATGACTACATCACGAAACCGTTTCATGTAAAGGAACTGATTGCCCGCATCCGCGCCGTTCTCAGGCGAACGGCGCCGTCATCCGACGGGGATGCGACGGAAACCTTCGATATGGACGGGTTCCATATCGATTTTTCATCCCATGACGTCAGCATCGAAGGGCATCCCATCATCCTGAGCGCCCAGGAATTCAAATTGCTCAAGTTCTTCGTCGAACATCCCAACCGGGTTTATACCCGCGATCAACTCCTCGATTACGTCTGGGGCGACGAGGTTTTTGTGGAATCCCGTACCGTGGATACCCACATCAGCCGCCTCAGGGCGCTGATTGAACCGGACAAGAAAAATCCCCGGTATCTTCACACAGTCCGCGGAACCGGCTACAAGTTCGGCAAGATGCCGTAGCCGGGGCATTGCCTTGCTGCACAACGGGACCTTCCCATTTTGACGATAAGTCTCCCTGTTTTTTCTTCCTCGATCAATGCTGATTGCCCCAAACCCGATGTAACACAATCTTCATGAGACCGCCATCTTCCCGTAACATTCCATTGCTATACTAGGCACAATAAAAAATCAGGAGGTTTACAGCATGTCTGAATTGTTGAAAAAGATTTCAGGTTTTACCCTTTGTCTGTTGTTGACATCGGGCGTAGCGGCAGCGGAAAGCATCGTCATCAAGGGGTCCACGACGGTTCTGCCCATCGCCCAGGTTGCCCTGGATGCGTACTTAAAGGCCAATCCGGGCGTCAATGTCTCCCTGTCCGGCGGCGGCTCCGGCGAAGGGATCAAGGCAATGATCGACAAAACAACGGACATCGCCAACTCGTCCCGTGAAATCAAAGCGAAAGAAGTCGAACTGGCCAAATCTCACGGCGTCAACCCCAAAGAGACGATTGTCGCCTATGACGGCATCGTGCCCATCGTCAATCCGAAAAACAGGGTAAAGAACCTGACGGTCGATCAGTTGAGCCAGATCTACCAGGGCAAGATCACAAACTGGAAGGATGTGGGCGGCGACGACCTCAAGATCGTCGTGATTTCCCGTGACAGCAGCTCCGGCACCTTCGAGGCCTGGGGCGAACTCGTATTGAATAAAGCGAGGGTGTTGCCTCAGGCACAGTTGCAGGCCTCAAACGGCGCCATCATCCAGGCCGTCTCCAAGAACCGCTACGCCATCGGCTATGTGGGCCTCGGCTATCTCAACAAGTCCGTCAAGGGCCTGACGGTCAACGGTGTAAAAGCCTCGGCGGAGACATGCATCTCTAAGGAATATCCCGTTTCAAGGCCTCTTTACATGTATACGGACGGTGAACCGAGGGGCGGAGCGGCCAAGTTCATCCAATTCATTCTCAGTCCCGCAGGTCAGAAGCTGGTGGAGAAGGAAGGCTTTGTTCCCCTTAGGAATCTCAAGGGCGGCAAAAAAACAACAAAATAATGGTTCATCCGGTTGACAGGGGTTTTCTGGTTTTAAAAAAAGAACCTCATCTTTGTGGACCTCGGTTTCATCTGCGGCTGTTCAGGGATTAGCAGCCGGCAAGGTCGAGGATTGCCGGTGAAAAGAGAGTAACGCCCGCGACCATATAACGGGCCGGCAATGGAACGCAGCGGAATTGCCGGCCCGAATTAATGCCGTGGTCGGTTGAATTTTATAATTTTATGGGCGTGCCGTCCATGCCCTTTTTATCATAGCGGTAGCCAATCCCGTGAACCGTTATAATAATTGTCGGATGGGCAGGATCAGGTTCAATCTTTTTTCGCAGTTGGGCAATATGCTGATCCAGCGTCCGGGTGGTGCCGTAATATTCAATCCCCCAAACGGTATTCAGCAATTGCCTTCGGGTGAGCACCGCATGCGGGTGGGCATGAAAAAGTTGCAGGAGATGGATCTCCCGCGCTGAAAGGTCGTATATTTTTTTGCCTGCTTTGGCACGAAACTGACTCGTATCAATTTCGGCAACGCCGAAGGTGAAGCAATCCGGCCGTTGCTCCGAGCTGCCCGCTGTTTCCCTACGGCGCTGTGAGCGTCTGAGCACGGCGGCAATTCTCGCCAGCAGTTCATGCACACCAAAAGGTTTGGTAATGTAATCGTCGGCACCCATCTTCAGGCCGACGACCTTATCGATCTCTTCCCCTTTGGCGGTCAGCATGATGATGGGAATATCCTCGTTATGAATTCTGATCGTACGGCAGACATCAAAACCGTTTTTACCCGGCATCATGATATCAAGAATGACCAGATCGTACGTCCCCTTCTGAAAAATTTCGAGGGCTTCTTCGCCATCGGCGGCAGGTATGGCGCAGTAACCTTCACTCTCCAGGGTATCAACAAGACCGTTTCTGATATTGGCATCATCTTCTGCAATAAGAATATGAACCGTCTTCATGCTTTCACTCATTCAACCATCATTCGGGAACCATAATCATTTTGTTTTTAAAGTTAAAGATGGTATCAAGGCAGCAAAGCACCCGCACATCAATGTGCGTCACAAAACCAATGACGATAGCGCTTCGATTCAGAATCAGAACAGGACGGTGAAACAACTGCCGCCCCCCTCTCTTTCCTCATATAAAAGATCGCCCCCCAAACCACGCATAAGCCCGCGCGCAATACCCAAACCCAATCCTGAACCGGGACGGCTTGACGTAAGCGAATCATCAACACGATGAAACTTTTTAAAGATGTTTTCTCTATGCGCCCGCGGCACACCGGGGCCGCGATCCATGATCATCAGTCTATGTTGATTTTGTGAAATGTCAAGATGGATTGATATTTCATGACCGCCTGCCGCATACTTCACGGCGTTGTCCAGAAGATTCAGAATAACCTGTTCCATCGCATCACGATCCGTACGCACCAGGACCGGCGCTTCCGGAATCTCTTCCTGAATAATTAATCCCGCTTCCTGAATCCGCAGACGATGGCTGTTGATAATATCCCGGATGTAAGCAGCCATATCCAGCTCTTCGATGTGGAATTTCTTGCGTCCCTGCTCCAAACGGCTGAAATCGAGTACATTGTTTACGAGCCTCGTTAAACGTTCACTCTCGCCGATGATCACCTGCAGGTAATGCTTCCTTTTTCCCGGTTCCTTGATTCTATCTTCGTTCAGGAGTTCCGCATACATACGGATACTGGTCAGTGGCGTTTTCAGTTCATGGGAAACATTTGAAACAAATGACGTTTTCTGCCTCGCATCAACCATATTTCGATGCGCCTGCCAGACAAGTAGCGATCCGCCCAGAATAACTGCCGCTATAAAAATCGCCATCATCAGGCCGGTAAAAATGATGAATGTCCTGGCTGATTGAGCCGCGGGGCCGCCCTCCACAAAATAGACGGCCACTTGCCAGTGTGGAAGGTGAGGCAACAAACTGATTGTCATTTCCGGCTTGCTGTCGCCCTTCAGAATGGCGCCGCCGGACTGATGGAGGATATGGCCCCCGTCGTCAAGAAGCGCATAAACAATACCATGAGAAACAACTGCGGGGAACTCGACTGTCAGTCGCGACAGCAAGGCCATCAATTCCAGTTCCACACCGAAGACAACACCGTTCGGCTCCATCCGCACCCAACCCAGGATATAAAGGCTGTTCTCAGAAAACCAGGGAATCCAGCCCTCATTTTTACCCGCCGGGATATTCCTTTCCCCGGAATCAATCGGGTGGGTACGGGAATCTTTCGCCATACTTGCTAAATCATTGCGGCTCGCCCCCTTTCCCGTCTTGTTTATGTTATCTTTTTCCAGGATTTTTTTTCCGGGAACCTTCATAATAGCCTTCTGCGGCGATACCGAAGACTCTGTACCATAAGTTTCCGCCCCGTTCATCATGGCGGTATGCCAGGGAAGCCTGCCGGAAAAAAGGGCATGATAACGGGCAAGAAACCGTCCCTGTTCCGATTCGGAAGGAACGTCTGTCTGCGGATACTTAAGCCCCCCTCCCGGTTGCCAGATAAATACATTTCTGATCAACGGATTTTTCTCTTCCCATATAAAAAGAGTCTGTTGAAGCTCCTCCCCGGGAATCCGCCGCAATGAATGCATCAATTGCTCTTCCGCCGCATTGACGCTTAATCGCAGATGTTCAGACAGGAGACGCGCCCTTTCGTAAGAAGATGAGCGGGCTGCCTGCTCCATCCTTTCCTTTTCATGGGAAAGCAGATGAAAGGCAGCCACGCCGATGGCAACCGTCGGAACAAAGAGAATCAACCAGTAGATAATAATGGATCGTTTGTTCATGAAAGCTATTCACTCGACTGCTGGTTCTTCATTTGATAGGAGTCGGTCCTCAGAACTTTCCGGCTCTTCCGGGACATTCCTTCCCGATCGATTTGCGTAGCTTGTCGTTTCAGCTCGTCCGCTTTCCTCAGTATCTCCTCATCGTTATATTTCGCACCAAACTCCCGCAGCTTGCCGGCGGAACTCTCCAGGGCCTTCACGGCTTCCTCATTTTTCCCTTTGTCGGACAAGGAAATCGCCTGCTCCTGAACAAGGGCATTTTGATTCAGATGATATTCCTTCTGAACGTCCACATTAACGGATTTGTCGACCGCACCCTGATCCCTGCTGAAACGGGCAATAACTTTACCTGTTGATGTTTCGTTCTTCTTGCTGGACGGATTTTCATAAGAGACCCGCGCATAGGCAACGTCCCTTTTTTCGCCTTCCTTGCCTTCTGACACCATGACTTCGATGAGGGCATATTTTTTCTTTCCACCATACAACTGATTAAGAAAAAACTCTACATGACGTCCCCTGATCCGTCCCTCTCGGCCAATAACCGACAACGGGCGAACACCATCGGGACATTCAATGATCACCTGCACCCTTTTTGCTACCACATTCAATACGTCTCCCAGTTCCGCGGCAAAAATTCTGGGGAGGTCCCTGCTTGACTCCACAAAATAACTGTTGCCGTCACTGTTTTGGGAAAGACGGGTCATCAGGTCCTCATTATAATCGGTACCCACGCCCACTGTCGATACCGAGATGTCCTCCTTGATCAACGAAGCGCCCAGCCTGCCCAGATCATCGGGTGAACTGGGGCCGACATTAGCCAACCCATCCGATAATAAGATAATGCGGTTTACATACCTTCGCTGAAGATTCTTTCGCACTTCGGACGCGGCCTGGCTTACCCCGCCGAAAAGCGCCGTGCTGCCGCCCGCCCTGATCTGTCTGATTCGCGGTTCAATCCATTCGGTATTGCCGGCACTTTGTGCGGGAATAATCGTCTCTACAACATGATCGTAAATGACCAGGGAGAATATGTCGTTGGGTCCGAGACGCCGCAGCGCCTCAATCGCTGCATCCTTGGCTTTTGCCAGTTTTTCGCCCGACATGGACCCGGACCGGTCCAGGACAATAGCCAGATTGACCGCAGGACGTTCATTCCTTTTCGGGGCCGGAGGCGCATCCAAGGTTACTTTGATGATCGCCTTCTGCGGACTGCCCGCCGGCAGAATCTCCCTGTCAATATCAACACGACACCCTACAGAAGCAGCCGCCCATGCTGACGCATGAAAAATAATTACCAAGAAACATAGACCGGATAAAAAACCAAACAGCCCCTTTGCCTTTCCGGTAAGAACAGTTTTTTCTGAATTTTTCATTTTCTTCCTTCCTTTCTGCCGTTTAAGCGACCCTTTCATCACCTTTTTCTTTCTATGCCTGGCAGCAATCGCCGTCAGACTACCGATAATACGCAAAGCGCCTTGTTCTTTTGTCTGCATATTATCACGGCAACAGGAACGTTTTGTCACAGGATTGTAAAATGAGTGTAAAAAAGATGTAACGCCCATTCAGCATCATTTGATTACTACTACCACGTCTCCATAGCACCAAAATGTCATAACGGCGATATCTATTTATAGCAAATCGGGATAGGGAGAAGCCTTGCAGCTCCTCTCCTCCCACACCGCGGCGCATACGGATCATGTACCACGTCGCTCAGGTTGATCAAGTGGGTTTCGTGAACAGACTCGGCAAGCCCCGGTCTGCAAAGTATTTCGCAGGCAGGACGGGTTCTTAATTCGTCCGTGCCTTAAAAAATCTGTTCTCCGGATCACGTCCGGAGCAGGCCTGCCCCGCATCTTTGGATTGGGCTTTCTCCAGGCCCTGCCTCGCGACAACGCCCCCGTTCTTCTCCTATCCTTCGGCTCTGCGAACACCTGGGGTGAGGACTTTCACATCATAAGTTACGCGCCATGCCCGGCACACCCGTTCCTGATCAGCCGCGCGGTTTTTTTGCGTCGGCTGAATCAGCCTTGTGATACAATCTTTTTATGTATCCAAACGGCAAAATACATGGGATTTCTTTTTTATAATCTTTATATTCGGAATCGAAAACTCGTTCTAAATATGTTTCTTCTTTTATTACCAATCTACGAAGCAAAAAGAACATAAATAACGGCACTGTCAGACCTATCCAACTATTGACAAGTAAGACTATGCCAGGCACAATAAAAACAACCCAAGCACTATATAAAGGATGGCGGCAGCATCCGTATACCCCCCGGGTAACCAGCAAATCGGAATTGTATGCCTTCATAACTGATTTTACGGATAATATAAAAAAAGGAATCCCGATCAATAGTAATACTACTCCTAAACCAGACAAGAGCCGTTTCGGTATTAAAGGAATCCGGAAAGTCGGGTCAAAATAATGACTAATTGCTAACACAGTAACGCCGTAGCCGATCGATAAAAAGGCAAAAATGGGACCGACTCCCCATATACTCATTTTTTCTTTCATGTGGTCTATCCTAATTTATTGTGTATGACGTTCGGCTTCAAGCACGCCAGCTTTTTGCCGTCGCCGTGAAAGCTGTGGTTGGGTGGTCTATAACAATTATAGCTTCAATGTTTGTTATGTGGGATAGTTTTAAGTATCATCTGACTGTGTCCTTTTCATTGAAGAAAAAAGAACGACAAGAGCAAGACCCAATCTGCGGTCAAGCGCTCCTCTACTATCCATTGAGAAATCGGCCGACATTTTAAATCTAAACGAATTGATGTCTACCTTAAAAACGAATGCCTTTTCATCACCAATCAAGCCGGTCATCATGTCATATATTGGCTTACCGCCGTATCTAACTTCTGGCTGGGTTGCCTCCTGAGTAATGCGGCCGATCTGGGTCTTCTGCGGATCAACTATCTGCCATTCCACACCCTCTGGGCTATTGCTTTTAAGCCCCATCAAACCGCCCATAATCCTCGTGGTTACGCAATCTTTGGCCTCATACCTGAAAACGTCTGAAATATATGCATCTTTTAATGAACTTTTACTTCGGCAAGCAATCAACTCTTCGCCTTCAATGGAATAGATACTTATTCCATTGCTGATCATAGCAGGAGGCTTTGCCAAGAGGACGATTTTGCCTGAGGAATCAATTATGTCAAATGAGTTTTTCCTGAACATTCGGCCGCGAATCATGTAAATGGTGGAACTGAATGCTTGGCTTTCGGAATCATCCGAGATGCTCTTCATAAAACCCTTTCTGAAAAGGAAATTCAATGAGTCTATTTTTGACGACCTCGTAAAAAGTCAAAAATTAGCGTAACAGCTTAAAATAATTTAACATTTGTGCATTTTTTCCTTGACAGCTATTCTG
>JAFGHS010000095.1 GCA_016930075.1 Deltaproteobacteria bacterium | reverse complement strand
CCGCCATCCCCGTGTTTGCATCGGCCGCACCCTCTCCCGTGATGTCTATTATTCCCGCGGCCATGCTGCTGACCGCGGCGGCCATGGGTTTTCTGCTCTACTGCCAGGTAAGGACCGTCTCGCATGAGAGGAACGAAAAAGATAACAGCCATTGGGGCATCACCGCCTGAACGGCCCATGGAGGAGACTTAAATGAACCGTGTGAGGAACAACAGCAATTATCGTAAAAACGGCTTCACCATGATCGAGATCATCGCCGTCCTCCTGATTATCGGGATTCTTGCCGTCGTCGTGGCCGTCCGGATGATGGATACGGGCCAGGCGGATCTTTCGTCGCAGCGGGACGTCATCAAGAATCACCTCCGCTACGCCCAGTCGAGGGCCATGAGCACCGACAGTTCATGGGGCGTAAGTTTTCCAACATCCAAAACCTATTTCCTTTTTCGGGCCGACGCGCCTTCGACCCCCGTCTTGTTCCCCGGTGAAGACAGTACGACCGTCAATCTGACCACGAAAAAATCATCGCTGACGATTACATCGGCGCCGCAGACCGTCACATTCGACGATCGCGGCTCGCCCGGAACGACGAGCATCACCGTTGCAACCAACGGCGGAAATATCGTCGTAACGAAAAACACAGGGTTCATTGAATAATTTTCATAAGAACGATTGCTAAGTGCAACAATTCATAAATTCAGTTACGTGTTTAAATTCAGTTACGTGTTGTCATTTCGAACGATGCATATTGTCATTTTGAATCCCGCCTCAGCGGGATGAGAAATCTATAGGGGTAAACATTTTCAACCAGATATCTCCCTTCCGTCGATATGACACTGAACTTAAGAAACAAAGTACTGAGGAAAGCCGCAGGGAGAAACGCGCATGGATATGAAAAGAAAAAAGAAAATGCAGGGATTTACCTTAATAGAAGTGATCGTTTCACTGATCGTGGCGTCCATCCTCGGCGCCATGCTCATCTCCTTCATGGGAACAACGGTGGTGCAGAGCGCCAATCCGGTCATCCAGGCGCAAAACGGCGCCTACATCAACCAGATCATGGAAAATATGACGGCGGATTACAAATACCTCGTATCGACAAGCGGCACCCCCATGACAACCTTCATCGCCCGCATCGGCGCGGAAGGTTCGGAGCAGACCTACTATACGGACGCGGGACATCCCTACGCCATCGTTCACAATCGCCGGGTATCCTTCCCCGCGGGCTCATCGGTGACGGAAACGCCGGATGCGGGCGGCAAGATTCTGAAAGTGACCGTCAGGTATCAGGGACTGACATTAACAGCCCTTTTTTCGGAGTGATGCATCATGACGAATACAGAAAGAACAAATCCGACAATCCCATCGCATAATCGAGACAATGCCCGCTGTGTGCCGGAGCGGTCCGGCAGACGGAAGACCATGGGCGGATTCACCTTGATCGAGGTCATCGTGTCTCTCATTCTCGTCGGGATTCTGGCGGCTGTCGGGGGCATGGCCATCGTCCAGGCCGTTCAGGGATACATGGCCGTCCGGAACAACGCGACGATCACGCAGAAAGCGGAGCTTGCCATGGCGAGGATCACGCGGGAAATTGTGGATATGACGACCCTTTCCACCGCCGCCACATCGACGGAGCTGCCCTTGAGGAACGTGGATCACAACATCACCATCGGTCTTAACGCCGGCGCCGTCAAGGTCGCCATTGCACCCACAGGCACCGTCCCCACATTGTCGGACGGTGATAAGCTGGTAGACAACGTCCAGGGCCTGACGCTGACCTACTATTCCAAGGATGCGGGCGGAAACGTCGTTTCCGCCGCCGGTTGGCCCGCGCCCGTGCCCGGAACGACGAGCGACATCCGCAACCTGATTGCCGTCGACGTGAGCCTGCGGATCGCCCGCCCCGACGGCAGCGGATACCTGAGCTTCCTGAACCGGGTGAGTCCTCGGAACAACAAGAACCAAGGCGGCGCAGCGCCGAGCGCGACGCCTCCCACGGCGCCGAACTACGGGTTTTGTTTTGTCGCAACGGCGGCTTACGGGGATGCCGGGCACCCCATGGTTGTCCTTTTGCGGGACTTCCGGGATCGCCTCCTTTTGACGTGGGGCGGCGGAAAATGGCTCGTGGGGAAATACTACATCCACGGCCCGAAAGCGGCCCGCCTCATTCAGGATCGCCCCGCCGCCATGTGGGCGGCAAGATGCCTCCTTGCCCCCGTCGCCGCCCTGACCTTTTTTATCTTCTATGCGCCCTGGGCCTTTCCGTTTATCTTCCTGATGTCGGCGCTCTTTACGGCCGCTTTTTTTGCCGCCCAGCGAAGAAAAAAAGAATCGCTGCGCCTGTCCCTTTCCCGGCAGAAAGGCAGCGTCCTCATCGCCCTGATCGGCACCATGGTCCTCATGGCCACGCTGGGGGCCGCCATGATCCCCATGTTTTCCGCATCGACTCTAAACCAGGCCTACGCCGACCAGGGCCGGAAGGCCTATTTCCTGGCGGAATCGGGGTTCCGTTACGCCGCGAGCCGGTTTCTCGCCGCCAGTACGCCGGCGGATAAAGACGCCGCCCTCGATGACATCGATGACAAGACCTGCACCCTCTTAAACAACGGGGGATCGTTTAAGACCATCGTCCACCCCTTCTGGACGGTCTCCCAGTCCGGCGAAGGGACGGACACCCTGGTCACGGGACTCCATGGAACGATACCGGATGAATTCAAGACGGGCACCGGCGGATACTTCAGGGTCGGCTCGGGCAACACTTTTTATGCCTATACGTCCCGCAGCGGATCGGGAACGGCCGTTACCTTCAGCGGCCTGACGCCCGACGCCCCCGCGGACGGCCAGGATATTCTGCCTGTAGCGCTGCCGAACAGCACCGGAACCGTCACCAACGGGGGCAACCTGACCTTGAGCGGCACCGGCGCCGACGCCTTCCCGCTTTTGAACGGCAATTTCACCCTCCACCCAACGCCCACGGGGCTGACCGCAGGGATTGTCTTCAACTATGAAAAACGCATCGGCAGCACCCTGACCAACATCACCCTCGCCGACGCGACGAAAACATGGCCGGCCGACTTCACCGTCACGAGCGGCGCCGTCACGGAAACAGTGACCACAAAGATTATCCTCGACAGGTTCGTCCGCATCATATCCACCGGAAGCATCGGCGGAAGCACCCGCGAGATTACGTATAACGTGCCCATCGGCTGGATGTACGGCGGCGGGGGATGGGAAAAGAAGCAGCATCACGACCCGTTCATCAACGACACCGGATTCTTCACGGCCCAGGGCATGGGCGGTCACACCGTCAGCGGCGGCGCCATGAACGTGACGGAGCTCGTCAATCCGGCAAGTTCGGGAAGCGGCCTCATTGATTTTCTGGCCGGCCTTCTCGGCTGGGGCAGCAGCAGTCTCTGGGCGCTGAACGCCTGGAACTGGGGAACGGCAGAGACGAACCTGGCCCAGGCCTGGCACGACGCCGGCGGCTGCCTGAGCTACGACCTCCAGGTCAAGGTGAACAATACGCAGCCCTACTGGATGGCCGGCGTAACATTCCGGCTGCGGAACAACTCGGATGATTCCGATGTGCACAACTATGGGTTGTCGTTCATCAGGCAGAGGCAAACGAGGGGGCTATTGTCAAACTGGAATGATGAAGATGATATTGATGCTGCTCTCCGTCCCTTTACGTCTTACGGTAGTCAAGAATGTATTGCGACTTTTTGGGGTATTTGTATTCAATATGCCCGTTATTCTGACCCGGGCATTATCCTGTGGCAGCGCACCGGCCCCTCCACGGGAACAGGGAGCTTCAAAGTCCTTGCCTATAAAACCATCACGGCCGCCGATAACCTGACAACCGGAACCGGCGTCGATTTACGGCTCAAGCCCTGGTCCACCCTTATGGTCCGCCTCATCGAAGGGTACGAACTGCCCTTCACCGCAGGTCTCGTCGATGCCGACGGCAAACATCTCAAGTATGGAGACATCATCAAAAACAACGACGGGACAAAAACGGCGCGGATCATCGGAACGCCCATCGTCACGACAAACTGGGGAGCGGCCAATACAAACGTCGCCGCCGGAACCCTGATCCTCACGAACGTGCCGGACACCGGATTTACAGGCGGCGAGTCCCTTTATCTGGAGGGCAGCGGCACAGCCTATGCCGTGGCGACAGCAAACCAGGCGGCGACAAAGAAAAACTACATCATGGTCTATTACGGCAGCACGGACGCCGGAATAGGAGACACCGTCCAGGCCAACGCCACGCGCATCGGCAACCCGCGCGACAGCGTCCACTGGCCGCCGGACGACTGGACGGACCGCGCCTCCGACAACGACTACCTCACACTGGTGAAGTGGACTAAACCGGCAACGTTAACAGCAACCTATCAATTTAATGCGTTTAACAATAACGGACTTTATAACAATGCCTCTGGATACGAGGTTGCCAATATCGTCGATGGCGATGACAATACTTATGGCCGTGATAACACGGACAACCATTATGTTACCCTTAACGGGAACACCTGTGCCGGTACAAATCTTGGTACTATTACCCGTGTAACAATTGCTTATAGAGGCACATCTAACCAGAATTCAATAACGAATATGTATCAACGGTTTGTTCCATATTTTGGCGGTTCTACGGCTGGAGCAAACTATAACCAGGCGAATAGCGACTTTCATGCGGAAGGAAGTCCGGCTTGGTCGCAGGAATTTGATATTACGAACGATGCAAACGCCCCTGCCAGCTGGAGTTGGTCTGATGTTCAAAATCTTGATCTAAGATGGATTACAAAAAGACCTACTACAACGGGTAATCGCAGGCTCAATACTTATGCCGTGCGGATAACGGTTACATACACCACCATCGCCTCCACTCTTGACACAACGGCCGACTCTCAGGGAAATGTGGCGTCTTTTGTCAATGCCCTGAGTTCCACGGATTTCTACCAGGCCGTCGTCAGAACAAGCGCCCTCGTCTCACCGGCGTGGACAAGCGGCGACACCCCTGCCGATTTCACGCCTCCCGGCGATCATGTCGCCCTCGTCACATCGAGCAGCGCCGGGACCAGCACATCGTATGACGATTTCGCCGTCCAGTTGGACATCAAGGCCGGAACGGGCTTCCTGCCGCCCATCCAGCAATAAAGATAGGGGTCAGGTCTACACTCTTGACAGGCCCAGCAATAAAACAAGGGGTCAGGTCTACACTCTTGACAAGTATGTCAAGAGTGTAGACCTGACCCCCTCCCATGACCTGACCCCTCTTCCATTAGCTGCTTTAATCTCTCCAGACCCCGGTACACACGCATCTTGACGGCGCTTACCGATGCGCCCGATATGGCCGCTACGTCTTCGAAGGAAAGGTCCTGATAAAATCTCAGGACGACGGCTTCCCGGAGATCGACGGGCAGTTTCCGCAGACACGCGTTGAGAACGGCGGCATCCTCGCCCCGGATCAAGAGCTGTTCCGGATTTTCGCTTCCCTCCGCCGTCCTGTTAAGATGACCCCCCGCCGTCTCATCGTGCGCCGCGGCTTTTTTTCTTTTGCGCAGGTGGTTTCTGAGAACATTCAAACCGATGGTATAAAGCCAGGTGAAGAATTTTTTATCGGGATCGCACCGGTGCAGATTCCGGAAAGCCCGGACAAATGTCTCCTGGGCCAAATCGCCTGCATCCTCGGAGTTTCCCGTCATGCGCAGGGCGAGGTGATAGACGGCAGCCTGGTATTCCTCTACCAGCAGGGCATACGCCTGCCGGTCGCCGTCCAAAACCCGCGCAATGATCTGAGCTGTCGTCTTTTGATCCATGGGAAACCTATGGGGTCAGAAACCCATGGGGTCAGGTCTACACTCTTGATCCCGCCTGAGGCGGGATCAAGAGTGTAGACCTGACCCCTACACCTGCCTGTCAAGAGTGTAGACCTGACCCCCTCATTAGCATAAATTAAAGAAAACAAGAAAAGAAATCGGGGGACCCCATCAACCCTGTTGACACAAAATCAAATTGTTTATATATACTTCGCCTAAGTCAGGTTGTTTACAAATATTCATTGAAGGATGATTCGGCATGCTGGAATTAAAAAATTTGTATTTTACCGTGCCCATCAGCGACAATGGGAACAGCGGTGAGCGAAACATTATTGACGGTATTAATTTTACCTTTGAACAGGGTAAATTTTACACCGTCACGGGGCCCAACGGCAGCGGGAAAACAACGCTGGCCAAGCTGATCATGGGCATCAATCCCATTTCCCGGGGCGCCGTATATTATGAGGGTCGGGATATTTCAAGTCTGACCATCACAGAGCGCGCAAAGGCCGGCATCGCATACAGTTTTCAGCAGCCCGCCCGGTTTAAGGGAATCACATTCCGTGATCTGCTGACCATGGCCACGGGAATCGAGGACGAAAAGCAATTGATGGACATCATTTTCCATGTCGGGATCTGTCCCATGTCTTTTTTGGATAAGGAAGTCGATGCCAAACTCTCCGGAGGCGAAATCAAGAAAATTGAACTGGCCTTGACCATTGCCGCCAATCCAAAACTGGCCATTTACGATGAGCCGGATACGGGAATCGATTTATGGACCATCGGCCCCATGGTGCATTTGTTAAAGAAAGAAATCAGCCGGCATCCCACAACCACCATCGTCGTCAGTCATAACAGGGTTTTTCTGGAAGCGGCGGATGTCGTCTTGATTATCGATAAGGGGAAAATCGCATTCAGCGGCGATTTGACTGATGCGCTGCCCTTTTTAACGGATTTGAACGTGTGCACATATCGCGACAGCTGCGGAGGGAATCCTGATGCTGAATAACATAGACAAACAACTATTGAAAACCGTTGCGGATATGGAAGGCCTGCCGAAGGGGGCCTATAATATCAGAAAAAACGGTAAACTGCTGCAAAGGCAGACTTCCGCAAACATCGACATCGAGACGAATGCCGAAGGCACCGGCATTATCGTCACCATCAAACCCGGCACGAAAAACGAATCCGTGCACATCCCCGTCATTTTGAGCGAGGCCGGTCTGTACGACGTCGTCTACAACGCCTTCATCATCGGCGAAGACGCCGACGTCACCATCATTGCGGGCTGCGGCATCCACTGCGGGACGTCGGCCCCCGAAGGGCATGCGGGCATTCACGAATTTCAGGTCGGCAATAACGCGAAGGTGTCTTATGTTGAAAAGCATTTCGGCGCCGGCGAAGGAACCGGCCGCCGCACCTTGAATCCCACGACGAAGATATTTCTGGCAAAAGGCGCATCGGCACAGATGGAACTGACCCAGATCAGCGGCGTTGATGAAGCGAACCGCGTGAACGAAGCCATCCTCGGCCCCGACAGCCTCCTTTTGATCACCGAGAGGGTGATGACGGAAGGCGCCCAGACGGCAATATCGACAAACAACATTATTCTGCAGGAGGCCAACAGCCGGGCAAACATGATCTCGCGGTCCGTCATGAAAGGCAATTCCAAGCAGACGTTTTACGCCACCATGGACGCGCGGGCCAAGTGTTTTGGGCACATCGAATGCGACGCCATCATCATGGACAACGGAACCAACGAAACCATGCCGTCCCTGAAGGCCGGACATCCCGACGCCGAGTTGACCCACGAGGCCTCTATCGGCAAGATCGCCAGCGATCAATTGACAAAACTCATGAGCCTCGGGCTGACCTATGACCAGGCGGTGAACCGGATCATCCAGGGCTTCCTGAAGTAATCCATGAACCGGCAAACCCTCATGATGAGCGAATAAAAATACGAGATGCAACCGATGGAAAGATCGATAAAACCATGTTGAAAGCACACCGACAGGGGCTAAAAACCGTATATCGCATCATTGATCTTACGATCATCATTTTTGCCGTCAGTGCCGTATTCTATTATTACACGGGCCTGACGGTCTTGAGCTTTCCCGCCCTGCCGTTACATTACAAGATGTTTCTTTTAGCCAATCTCATCGCCTGGCTTTATTTTTCCAACCGCTATCGCCTGTATTCATCCAAAAGAATGACCGAATTCTCGCGGGAAGCCTACAGCATCATCAAGACCGTCGCGATCTGCGTCTTTATCGCAACCATCGGCGCCTTTTTTTCCGAGCGCCACATGGTCGGCCGTTTGTTCATCATCTACATCCTGATCCTTGAGGCCGGTTTTTTGCTGATATTCCACTACCTGCTCAGGTCGTTGTTAAAATACATCCGCAGCCACGGTTACAACCACCGGCAGATCGTCATCCTCGGCAGAAACGAAAGAGCCCTGCAGATCCTCAGAGAAATTGAAAACTCTCCGGACCTCGGCATCCACATCATCGGCTTTGTCGATTCCGACAATAAAAAATACGAACAGGACAGCGCCTTTGCCAAATACCCGTTCATCGGCGGCATCAATGATATGGAAACGATCTTAAGACAATACGTCGTTGATGAGGTGTTCATCCTTCTGCCCATACGATCGTTTTACAAGGAGATTGAGGAAATCATCGCCATCTGCGAGATGGTCGGCATTGAAGTCAAGATTTCAACGGATATATTCAACCTGAGGCTCTTCAAGTCAACCATATCCTTTTACGGCAACGTGTCGGTGATCGATCTTTTCACCAGCCCCAAGATGAACGCTCCATTAATGGTCAAACGCTTGTTTGATATGGCCGTATCCGCAACCGGCCTGCTTTTGCTGCTGCCCTTTTTCGTCGTCATCATGCTCTTAATCAAAGTCACATCCAGCGGGCCTGCCTTTTTCAAGCAGCAGCGCGTCGGTTACAACGGCCGCCTTTTTTATTTATACAAATTCCGCACGATGGTTGAAAACGCCGAAGCATTAAAGAACGATTTAATGAAGGACAACGAAATGGACGGACCTGTTTTTAAAATGACGAACGATCCGCGCATCACAACAATCGGCCGTTTCCTGCGCAATACAAGCATCGACGAATTGCCCCAGTTGATCAACGTGTTGACGGGCGACATGAGCCTCGTCGGACCGCGGCCGCCCCTGCCCGCCGAGGTCAAGCAGTATGATCTGCCCTCGCTGCGCCGGCTGAGCATGAAGCCCGGCATAACGGGCATCTGGCAGGTCAGCGGCCGAAACGCCATCTCCTTTGAAAAATGGATGGAGTTGGACCGTGAATATATCGACCAGTGGTCGTTGCTCCTTGACTTCAAGATTCTGCTGAAAACCATTCCCGTGGTGTTGAAAAGAACGGGCGTCTAAAGGAGAGGGGTCAGGTCTACACTCTTGACAAACCGCCGGGGGCGGTGTGTCAAGAGTGTAGACCTGACCCCTATTTACTCTTGACTTAGCAATCCCTTCCCCCTATACTTCCATGACAGAGCGGGGTTTTTTATCAGTGATATTTGATATATATAACTGAACAGGAGGGCATCTCATGAAGGGCGACATCGTACTGGAATTTATGGACGGACGCAGAGAGGAGGCGACGATGTCCCGCCCCTTTTTGGCTGATGAAAACGAGATCAGGGTGGTCAGAAAAGACACCGGCCGCAATCATACCTACCTGCTCACCAAAATAAGCTGCGTCTGCATGCGGCCCGAAGACAATCCCATCAAGTTCCATGATATCGAGCATTCCAAAGAAGAAATCATCCTTGCAACGGACAAGCTGTATATCTGTGTCGTTCCCAAGAATCAGCCGTATAAAAACGGTTTTTACGGCCTGTCCGTGGACGCCGCCAGTCCGCACAAACTCATCTTTTTTACGACCCACGGCGTCAAGGCCCGCCAGGAAACACGGCTCATCGGCGAAATCCTGGAGGAAAAAGGCGTCATCACACACTTTTCCGTAGAACAGGTCCTGGAGGAACAAAGGAGGCTGCGGGAACAGCGCCTGGGCGAGATTCTCTCCGAGAAGCACGACTTGTCGCAGTCAAATATTGATAAAGCCATAGACACCGCCCGTAAAGAGGGGAAAGCATCGCCCCGCATGAAGGTCGGCGAAATCCTCATCGAAGCGGGCCTCGTCACGCACGAGCAGGTGGAATTTGCTCTGGCCAGCCAGGATCTGGGCAAGAAGAAAAAGATCGGGACGCTTCTGGTCGAGAAGGGCTTCATTACGGAAACGCATTTGCTCGAAGCGCTGGCCGTCAAATTCCGTCTGCCTTTCATTGATCTTGATTCCGTAAAGCCGCCCAGCGCCAGGGCCCTCGCCGCCCTGCCCGCCGACGTGGTGCACAAGTATCAGGTGCTCCCCCTGGAGGAGGACGAAAAACGCCTCGTCGTGGCCACCTCGGAGCCCACGGATTATACGATTCCCGACTCCCTGCGCTTCTACACGAAACGCCGCATCGATCTCGTCGTCGCCACCTCGATGCAGATTTCAGCCGCCATACTGAAGCACTATCCCAAAGCGGGGTACGGCATCGACGATCTCTTAAGCGACATGTCAACCGATGCGCCGGTGATTGACCAGCAGCCCCAGGAAGCCGACATCAGCGAATCGGATTCACAGATCGTCACGCTTGTCGGCAGAATTCTCATGGACGCCTATTCCAAGGGGGCCTCGGATATCCATTTTGAACCGGGCAGGCGCGGACAGGCGCTTCAGGTTCGCTACCGCATTGACGGCATCTGCCGCGTCGTCAACCAGATTCCCATGTCGTTCAAAAGGGCCGTTATTTCAAGAATCAAGATCATGGCCAATCTCGATATTACGGAGCGTCGAAAGCCCCAGAGCGGGAAGATCGTATTGTGGAGCCAGAACAACCAGATTGAATACCGGGTTGAAATCGTACCGACGACAGGCGAAAACGAGGATGCCGTCCTGAGAATTCTGCATTCCTCCGAGCCTCTTCCCCTGGAGCAGATGGGATTTTCGGAAAACAACCTCAAAGCTTTCCGGCGTATTCTTTCCCAGCCTTACGGCATCATTCTGTGCGTCGGCCCCACGGGGTCGGGAAAAACGACGACCCTGCATTCGGCGCTGAAGTACCGCAATACGCCGGACGTCAAGATATGGACCATCGAGGACCCCGTTGAAATCACCCAGGCCGGCCTCCGGCAGGTCCAGGTGCAGTACAAAATCGGCTTGACTTTCCCGGAGGCCCTGCGTTCGTTTCTGAGGGCCGATCCGGATATCATCATGATCGGTGAAATGCGCGATGCGGAAACGGCAAAAACGGCCATCGAGGCATCGCTCACGGGCCATCTGGTCCTGAGCACCCTTCACACGAACAGCGCTCCGGAAACGATCAACCGCCTTATCGAAATGGGAATGGATACGTTCAATTTCGCCGATGCCCTCCTCGGCGTGCTGGCGCAGCGCCTTGCCCGCAAACTGTGCGATCGATGCAGGGAGCCCTATCATCCCAGCCGGCAGGAGTATGACCGTCTCGTCAGCATCTACGGCCCCGATTCCTTCGAGAAACATCACGGGCACGCCTATTCCGACACGCTCACGCTCATGAAAAAGAAGGGCTGTCCCTCATGCGACGGCAGCGGATACAAGGGCCGCGTCGCCATCCATGAACTTCTCGTCAGTTCGGACGGCATCAAACATCTCATCCGGCGCAATGCCCCGAACGACGAGCTGAAGGAACAGGCCCTGCGCGAAGGGATGAGAACCCTCCTGATGGAAGGCGTCCAAAAGGTCTTTCAGGGTCTCACGGACATTTCACAAATCCTTCAGGTCTGCCGCTACGAAACCGAATAGGGGTCAGGTCTACACTCTTGACAGGTTGGCGGGTTTATTGTAAACCACAAGAAAAGATCCACGAAAAGATCGAAAAACGTATGCATGCAAAGGCAGGCAGAAATGGCCCGACCGCTTCGAATCGTTTATCCGGGAGCTTTTTATCACGTCACATCGCGGGGAAACGAACAAAAAAAAATTTTCTTAACCGACGGCGATCGCAAGCAGTTTCTTTCCTATCTAAAATCCGCAACGGAACGCTACAGGGCAAGCATTCATTGTTACTGCCTGATGCAGAATCATTATCATCTTTTGCTGGAAACTGCTGAAGGAAACCTGCCGGAAATCATGCACCATATCAACGGCGCTTATACAACCTATTTCAACATTAAACATCAGCGGGCCGGGCACTTGTTTCAGGGCCGGTATAAGGCTGTCCTTGTGGATGCGGACGAATATGCGCAGGAATTGTCGCGTTATATCCATTTAAATCCGGTGAGGGCAGGAGCGGCGGCAAGACCGGAAGCCTATGCATGGTCGAGTTATCAGGATTATATCGGAATGCGGCCATCGCCGGAATGGCTGCGGCGTGATTTTATCCTCGGCTTTTATGCCGGGACAATAGATGCGAAAATCGACAGGTATCGTAAATTTGTCGGGGAATCGACAGGACAAGCGACGCGCAGTCCGTTTACGAACGTCAAATACTCGGCCATTTTGGGAAACAGCTCTTTCATAAAGACCGTCAAGGAAAAACATATCGGCGACAGAAACCCCGGACGCAATGTCCCTGCGTTAAGAGAGCTTGCGTCAAGGCCGTCGATCATGGAAATTGAGAAGGAGACATCCCTCGCATTTGAAGATGATCCCGTATTGAAAAAGCAGGCAAGCATCTATTTATGCCGTAAATATACGGGAAAAACATTGAAAGAAATCGGCGTTCATTTTGGAATCAGCGAATCCGGCGTATCCCAGGCCGGGCGGCGAACCGATTTGCGAATAAACGCGGACAGGATGCTTAAAAACAAGATGAGCGACATTGAACGCAGGTTAGGTCTGTCAAGAGTGTAGACCTGACCCCACCTTTTTTTTTGGAGTGTGATAAATATGCCTAACTTAATACAGAATCCCGAGTTGCTGTGGTTTATTGTCGGTCTTATCCTGCTGGTCTCCGAATTTTTTGTGCCCGGACTGGTCATTTTCTTCTTCGGCGTCGGCGCCTGGGTGGTGGCGCTCCTGTGTCTTCTGTTCGACGTGCCGCTCAACCTGCAATTAATCATCTTCATCGTCAGTTCCATCGTCCTGCTTGTCGGATTGAGAAAATGGATGACGAAATTTTTTACGGGCTTTAAAAGTCCATCCCGCACTCAGGGCAATATAGACGATGATTCGGGCGGCAAGGCCGTCGTCACGAAAAAAATCACACCGGAAGGGGGGAAGGTGGAATACCACGGCGTCATCTGGAGCGCCGATGCGGCTGAAATCATCGAGGAGGGCGAAGTCGTCCAGGTGGTTAAAAAAGACAACCTGACATTAACCGTTAAACGATTGCTATAGGAGGGCACCCATGGAACAGATATTTACCGTTATACTCATCGGCATCATCATCTTCATCTTTATCATTTTCACCAAAACGATCCGCATCGTACCGCAAAAATCGGCGTACATTGTGGAAAGGCTGGGAAAATACAACGCCACCCTGGAGGCGGGGTTTCACGTACTCATGCCTTTCATCGACAAGGTATCCTACAAGCACACCCTCAAGGAACAGGCCCTCGACGTGGCCTCCCAGGTCTGCATCACGCGGGACAACATCTCGGTGGAGGTTGACGGCATCCTGTATCTCCAGGTCATGGATCCCATGAAGGCGTCCTACGGCATCAACAACTACCAGTTCGCATCCACCCAGCTTGCCCAGACCACCATGAGAAGCATCATCGGCAAGCTCGAACTCGACCGGACCTTTGAAGAGAGGGAAACGATCAACAACTCCATCGTCGAGGCCGTCGATAAAGCCTCCGAACCCTGGGGCGTCAAAGTGACCCGGTACGAGGTCAAAAACATCGTCCCCCCCCAGAGCATCAAGGACGCCATGGAAAAACAGATGCGCGCCGAGCGGGAGAAGCGGGCGTTGATCGCCGAATCGGAAGGCGACAAGCAGGCCAAGATCAACCGCGCCGAGGGCGACAAGGCGGAGATGATCGCCAAGTCGGAAGGTGAGAAGATGAAACGCATCAACGAAGCGGAAGGACGGGGGCAGGAAATCGAGCGCGTCGCCATGGCGACGGCCAAAGGGATTCGCGAGATCGCCCTGGCCATCAATGAAGAAGGGGGCATGAACGCCGTCAATCTGCGGGTTGCGGAGCAGTATCTCAACGAGTTCGGCAAGCTCGCCAAAACAAACAACACCCTCATCCTGCCGACGAATCTTGCCGATGTTGCCGGCGTGATCTCCACGGCCATGAGCGTCATTAAGGATAAAGGACAGAAACCGGCCGCCTGATCCTGTGATCAATCGGCGAGTGGCGGGGGACAGATTTCAAATTTTTCCCCCGCCGCCCGCCTGCGAAAATCCGTCACCCTCTGCGAAGCCTTCGTCAATCCTCCCCCGCCAGCTTCATTTCCTCGTTGTGGCCGTTGTAAAAGATATTCCGCGCGATATAGCTCGGTTCGTTATCGCCCATGATGCCGAGGAGTTCGCCTTTGAGGCTGTGCAGTTTTTTTGCCTCTTCCTCCGACACATCGCCGGCCAGGGCCAGATCCACAAATTGCAGGGCCATGGCCGTTTTGCCGGCTTCCTTGAGGGCATAGGCTTTTTTAACGACCGCCTCCTTCCCTGCGACGGAAAGAATTTCTTTTTGAATGTCGATCTTTTTCGGCGGGAACAGGTTGGACGGATTGCCGTCATACCAGCCGCTGTACTGGCGAAGAATGCCGTGGACGACGAATCTCGTACATCCGTAGACAGGGGCCAGATGTTCCGACGCCTTGAGATCGCCCGGCAGGTCCACCTCATGAAGAATATCCTCATACCACATGCCCGCATTGAGGCGCTTTACCACCTCGTCATGGAGATGCCGGAGGGCACGGGAGGTGGTGAGAAGTTTTTCCCGGATTGACGCCTTGCCCTGAATGATGTTGCCGTGTCCGGGCACGACGATCTCCGGTTCTTTGGCGACAATGGCCTCCAGCCCTTGGGCCCATTCGAGGGCGTAACGCTGAACCTTGAAGGGGTTCCCCACATTCGGCATACCCATGATCACCAGGTCGCCCGCAAAAACGGTCTTCTTGTCCGGCACCCACAGCCAGACGGCGTCGTCCGTTTCCCCCAGGGCGTAAAATGCGTGAAAATCAAGTCCGCCCACGGACAGGCTGATACTCTGATCGAAGGTGATGTCGGGATAGCGCTTGGGCAGCGGGAAGGCCTGCACTCCGGCGGGAACGGCAAATTGGATCCGGTTGATGTGATCGTGATAGCCGTGAAGCATGGCATAGCGGTTGAACCGCTTTACAAGATTCCTGTGGGCGACAACCCGCGGCGGAGGGAACCCTTTTTTTTGCGCTTCATCGAAAAGAACATCCACCGTCAAGGCGTGATCCAGGTGCCCGTGGGTGAGAAAAACGGTATGGATGGGGCCGCCAAGCCGTTCCCGGAGCATCTGCAGCATGGCGCCGACCCATCGGTATCCGGGGACATCGATAAGGACGATGCCCTCCGATGTTTCCACGGCGCCCGTATTGCCGAATCCGGGGATCATCCAAATTCCCGGGACGGGATTCACGGGCGTCTGGACGTCCTTGCCTGTAGCCGCTTCGCTGAGTCTTGCTCTTTTCATGGGATTCTCCTCCAAGTTTAATGGGTATATTGTTCGTCATAACCGGAGT
>JAFGHS010000094.1 GCA_016930075.1 Deltaproteobacteria bacterium | reverse complement strand
CGAAGTCTGAAGTCCGACCTCATGACCGGAGTAGCCGACGGGGCAGCCGAACTCGCGCTGCAGCGTTTGAATGACGCGAAGGTTCAGATCCTCCACCTGCGAGGGATAAGTGCTCGTGGTGTGAAGCAGAATGAGCCGCTTCGGATCGACGAGGTCCACGGCATGGCGAATCTGATCCATGGTGCTCATCCCGGTTGACAGGATCAGAGGCCGGCCGGTGGCTCGGCAGCGCAGCAGCAAATCATCATGGGTCAGGCAGGCGGACGAGAGTTTACAGCAGGGCGGATCGAACGCCTCCATAAAGTTCACGGAGCTTTCATCCCAGCACGATGCAAACCACAGGATGCCCTTGTCCCGGCAATAGGCGTCGATGATACGGTACTCGGCGTCGCCGAATTCGAGTCCTCTTTTGAGATCGCCGTTGGTTATGCCGAACGGGCTTTCTCTGGGCCGTTCAAGGTCTTCCGGCGCATAGACCAGATCGACGGTTCTCTTCTGGAACTTAACAGCCTGACAGCCGGAGTGGACAGCGGCGTCGATAAGGCGAAGCGCCGTATCGACTTGGCCGTTATGATTGATGCCGATCTCTGCGGTGATAAAGCATGGATGGCCCGGCCCGACATGATGGCCCGCGATCTGAACCGATTTAACTGTCATTTACACCCTCCTGACGAGACCTTGAAAAACGGTTCTTATGTCATTGCGAGCGTAGCGAAGCAATCTTATAAGTATCCGACAATTGGAGAGATTGCCACGGCGCTTTGCGCCTCGCAATGACGGAAACAAGATTGATAAATCTGACCCGAATGCATCAGACGATATCTGCAAAGGTCGCCTCCATACGGCGAAAATACAATGCACCCGTAAAAAGGAGCATCAGGGCAGCCAGTGCGGAAACCGCCAGGACAGGCCCCGGCGCCGATCCGCTGCCGAGGAGCGCCCAGCGAAAGCCATCGACAACGCCGACCATGGGATTAAGGGCGTACACCGTCTGCCAGGGCCGGCTCAAAAGACTGCTCGGATAGGCGATCGGCGTTGCGAAAAGCCAGAATTGTACGAGAAAAGGCACGATGTAGCGCACGTCCCGATACCGCACACTCAATGCGGCAAACCACAGGCCGGCGCCCAGCGCCGTCACAAGGGCAAGCAGGATAAGAGCCGGCAGCCAGAGGATGTTCAGGGTCGGCGCCATTCCATATCCCGCCATGAAGGCGCACAGCACCAGAAATGCAAACCCCATGTCCACAAGCGCCGAGATGGAACATGACATCGGCACAACAAGACGCGGGAAATAGACCTTTTTGATCAGGTTGGGATTGCCCACAAGACTGTTGGACGACTGGGTCAGGGTGAATGAAAAAAAGGTCCACGGCACCAGAGCGGCAAAGGTGAAAATCGGATAGGGCAAACCATCGGATGGGACTTTCGCGAGGCGGCCGAAAAAAAGACTGAACACCGCCATGGTCAGCAGCGGCTGAAGCACGGCCCACGCCGCACCCAGGACGGTCTGCTTGTAGCGGACCCTGATATCCTTCCATGCCAGCAGCCAAAGCAGATCGCGGTACTCCCACAACTCGCGGAAGTTTATGGGTATCCATCCACGAAGCGGCCGGATATGCGTCACGGGAACCGGTTTGGTCTGTTCAAGCGCGTCAATACTCATTTTGATCCTTGATAACATCCATCACGAGACCTTTGAATAATACCATTTCCCCGTCATTACGAGCAAAGCAACCTCTTTTGTCCCCCTCCGGAGGGGGGTAGGGGGGAGGTATCTGTCTTTTTCCCCCTCCGGAGCGGGTAGGGGGGAGGTATCTGTCTTTTTCCCCCTCCGGAGCGGGTAGGGGGGAGGCATCTTTCTTTTGTCCCCCTCCGGACAGGGTAGGGGGAGGTGCCTTCGGGGCCGGGGGGCAGTACCTTTCTTTGTCCCCCTTTGGAGGGGGCAGGGGGAGGTATCCTCGGAGGCAAGGGGAGGTACCTTTCTTTGTCCCCCTCCGGAGGGGGCCGGGGGGAGGTATCCTCGGAGGCAAGGGGAGGTACCTTTCTTTGTCCCCCTTTGGAGGGGGTAGGGGGGAGGTATCTTCGGAGGCAGGGGGTAGTACCTTTCTTTGTCCCCCTCTGGAGGGGGGCAGGGGGAGGTATCTTCGGGGCAGGGGGCAGTATCTTCCGCGCCTCGCAATAACAGGAAAACAGAAATTCAAAGCTCTCCTTTTGTCACAGCGCAGCCGGTTTCCGCATACCGGACCGTCCGGGCGATCCGCGGTCCCAGCCGCCTTGCCTCATCTCGAAGCGCCGCCGCCTTCTTGAGAAGCCGTTCACTCACCTTAGACCGCTCATCCCACAGCCATCGCGCTTCGTTGACGATCTCGCCACGGCAGCTTCGCAGCAGGGTGGCGTCGAAAGGCACGGTACGGTCCCACTCCAGGAGTTCGCACAGACCCTGCATCTTGTGGTTGTTGACGGAAAGCGGCACGAAGGGGCACCCGACCATGGCGCCGAAGATTGCGTAGTGGTAATGACCTGTCACGAGAAACGACGCGCCTTGAAACAGCGGCCAGAGATCGTAAAATTCGTGCTCCGGTCCGAAAAAAAGCGAATCGGTTCTTTTGGCCGCTTCTGCCAGCGGCAGACACCAGGGATCCTTGGCCACGAGGACGGCCTGCAACCCCAGCGACTTCAGATCCCGAACCAGGGCCGTGATCTCGCCATCCCATGCCCCCCGCGGCATGCTGACCGGAAGACCCGAGGCGCTGAGGCAGAAATAGGTCTGATCGCCAAGACCGCACCGGCGTCGCCATTCGTCAACCCGATCCCTTGCGTGCTCGCCGGGCGCCAGGGAAAAAACCACATCCGGAAACAGTTCGGCATTTTTGATCCCAAGCGCCTGCAGACTGGCAAGAGAACAGGATTCGCGCACGGCCACCAGATCGAGCTGCGGATACGCCAGCTTGACCATGCCCGACATGATGGGCCGGACATCATTCAGGTGCGCCGTGTGGTTGACGATGCAACTCGGTTTGCCCAGTCGCGTCTTCGCCAGCCAGAGCAGGAATATGCCGTGGCAGCCCTCCGGGGTGTTGCGGTAGATCGAATTCTCTCCATTGTATATGATAAGGTCCGAACTCCCGGCCAGGGCAAGAAACTCCTGCGCCTGAGGGCCGCCGCGTCCGGCCAGCCATTTGTCCGCCCAGTAGTCGAAATCGTCCGCCACCTCAGGGTAGAACGGCACAGGGACGGAGCATCGATTGATGAACGGCCTCACTCTCTGCCAGTGTTCTTCCCGGATGAGACGCCCGCCCAGCAGGGGACGCATTCGACGATAGTGCGGGCGCACCAGCCAGGCGTGAGACAAGGTTGTAATCGTGCAGCCGGGAAGCCCTTCCGCAAGCATCGTCGCCAACGCGGGCGGCGATGCCTGGGCGCCCCAGTTCACATGGGCCGAATTGTCGTTTATGAGGAGGATTCTTACATTCATTCACATTCACGCCGCTGATGCAGAGCCAAACCTTTGAATAATACCGATTTTCTGTCATTGCGAGGCACGAAGTGCCGTGGCAATCTCTCCAATTATGGGATACTTATAAGATTGCTTCGCTTCGCTCGCAATGACATAAGAGGCATTTTTCAAAGGTCTTGAAAGGCAGCTACCCGATGACGTGATAAATGCTTTCACTGCCTGCCTCCCCGTCTGATCCTTGCTGATACTCTTCCTGCGTAATACTGCATCCGGTATACATATCGGAAAAATCGACTCTCCCTCTCTCGCCGTACCGTATTCAGCCTTTTCAGCAGCGTGCGCACCCACGGGCCTGTCGCGCCATGGGCCGCGGCGACGCTTGCCAGTTTGTCGTACCTGAAAGAAGGAAGAGGCCCCGCACCCAATCGCAATGTTTTTATCTGCTCATCCTCAACATCGTGATCGAAACATGGAGGAAGACCGAGACCGAGGGCTCGGAATGTCAGGATATTGCGTACACACTTTTCGCAGACGCAGCAGTTTCTATCCTTGTAGGGGCCTTGCCAGCAAACGCGCAAATTATTCAGAAACTCAACCCAGTTTCCCATAGCCTCGATCTTTTCCGTCCGTTTGAAAGCAGCTCCATCAGGGATAATTCGAAAACTGTCGCTGGACAGCAGCGGATCCGTAAGCGCATTTACACCCTCATGAATGGATAGAATCTCTTTGTATGTAAACGATTGCGCGATCAGGCCTTTTGAGAATCTCCGGCAGAAGAGGTGCAGGCAGGATGCGATGGCTGCTCCATGCGAGTGGCTCCAATCGGCGACTATTTCCCGATAATTGGTTGCAACTGTGATTAGCGCTATCCCCAGGCTCGATAGCATCCTCTCCGAACGGGATGCACTTGAAGCAAACACTTCAACATCACCAAGGGGAATGTCAAAGCCGTGAACCATAATACCGGCTGTCGGATGGTATGGTATTCGGGGTCCATGAGCACGGGCATGACGAAAGGCCGTAAAGCATGAATCGACTCCTCCGGAAAAAGCGACGGCGGCATCCTCCCTGGACCCGGAAGGTGTCGCTTCCGCTTCACGGTCGGCGAAAATCGCCGCACTCCTGAGTCCCGGTATCCAGGCTGTCCAGGCAGCCTGAAATTCTTCAAGGTTGCGGAGCAGCGAAGGCGAAACCTCGCCGTGTACCTGAACATTGCAACCGGATTCCATGATCAAGTAGATAAATCCGATCACAAAAGGATCCGCATTGACGGCCAGGCTCGATTCCTCACTTTCTGGCACAGAATACCAGAGAACCTTTCGCTCGGCGCCCGGCGCCTCCATCGACGCCGAGAGAATGATGGATCCATCGCGCCGCTTCGGTTGCTCAGGCCAGATATGCAGGACATTCATTCGAGTTATTTTAACCTTCCTGAGACCTTTGAATAACGGTTCTTATGTCATTGCGAGTGAAGCGAAGCAATCTTATAAATATCCGATAATTGGCGAGATTGCCACGGCACTTCGTGCCTCGCAATGACAGGAAACAGAGAAAGTCAAAGGTCTCTCTCTTTTTATAGCCGGTGCCGAACGTATCGCTCGCAGAGGCGAAGAGCTGCCACAAAATGGCGCGGGCGAAGACGGAGCAATATCGGAGCCCCGCTCTGCTGAAGACGAGATTGCAGATAGCGGGCTTTCGATGCGAGATAAATGCGAGCTTCCTGAAGCTTACGCGTCTGTACGGTACGGCCATGATGGTGCTGCCAAAGATATGCGTAGTCCGGCTTACGGATATGCTTGGATCGCGTTTCCTGTGCGTATATCGCTTTCTTTGCCCGGTATCCTTTCAACAACTGCAGTCGGCCCGGTCTGGTATATGTCATGGGTACGAAAGAGAGCGATTCCACGCCGGCATCGCCTATGGTGCACACGGCAGCACCCGTCCGTTTGCTGCGTTCCGGGAAATGAATTTTAACGCCGTCGGCGCGCCGGAAATCGGAGAAAATGAAATTGCCGAGACTGTACAAAATCACGCCGTTTCGATAACGCTCAAATCCCTGAAGCACATGGGGATGGTGGCCGTGAACGATGAGCGCGCCTGCGTCAATCAGGCGATGGGCAGCTTTAATCTGATCGGGTGAGGGAAGCTCGTCTTCCTGGTATCCCCAGTGAATCGAAACGAGGGCGTCTTCCCCTCTTTCTCTGACCGCCGCGATATCGCTCTCCGCCCTTTCAAGAGAGAAGGGGACACAACCGGCACTTTCAGCCGAGGCTGCCACGGCGCCGACGTCTTCGCCGATGACGGCATATCCGAGCATGTTGAAATAGTGACCCTTCACACAGATGCGCGGCCAGGACATTGCCTGCTCCAGTGTGGCCGCTGCACCGAACGAATGGATTCGCGCTGCTGCCAACAACCTGCGCGTATGATCAAGCCCTTCATCGGACTGATCGGTAATGTGGTTGTTTGCCAGATTCAAGGCGGTAAAGCCCAGGTACATGAGCGCCTGTACGGCTTCGCCGGGAGCGTGCAGGAGATTCTTTTTGGGGCGGGGTGAGGCCGATTTAAAGAGTGGGCTTTCCAGATTGCCCATACGCATATCGGCATCCTGAAACAGGCCGCTGACTTCCGCGAATGGGCTGGACCACGTCGCATGACCCCGGCTGACGAGCTCCGCGAATTCGCCACCCAAAGAGACATCCCCAACCAGAAGTATGCGGACCGTACGGCCGGCGTCTCTGTCAGATACCACTGGCGCAAAGGCTTGAGGCGAATGATCAATATGTTTCATTGTATCAACAGGATTCCATTATTTTTTCAACGGGCGACTTTTGAAAAACACCTCTTTGTCATTGCGAGTGAAGCGAAGCAATCTCATCAGCGTCCGATAATATAAAAGATTGCCACGGCGTTCCGCGCCTCGCAATGACAGGAAACTATCTGAAAGATTGCTGCGGCATTACTTGCCTCGCAATGACAGAAAAAAATTCAAAGCTCTCAATGTGCCCTTAGCGACGCTGCGCGAGCCGACCGGAACAGCTCCATCAAACGATGAGCGACCACAAAGCGCAAGATGAAGGACGCTTTGTCCGGCTGATCCGACAAAGCGGACCTTTCCGCCGTAGCCCGCACTGCGGGGCCATCCCAAATCTCCGACGCAAGGAAGCCGGCGCTGTTCACGGTATCAAGCACAAAGGTGCGGAGGGATCCCCGCCACCATTCCCCAAAGCTCTTAAAGGGAATCTTCCGTGCACGCGTTCTGACAGGTTCGGGAAGGTGGCCGCGCATTGCCTCACGGAGGATTCGCTTTGTCTGCCCACCGGCGAGAACAGCATCGCTCGGCAGGGATAAGCAGTAGCATACCAAACGCCAATCCAGAAAGGGTGAGCGAACCTCCACCCCATGAGCCATCGAGTATCTGTCGAATTCGCGCAGAATCGTAGGCAGATCGTCCACATGAAAGTCTCTGTACAGACGAATCGCCAGGGGCGACAACCCCTTCTCGCGCAGAGGCTCTTCCAACGGCTCCAGGCTGCGGAAGGGCTCGATGCGAAGCCACTGCGTAGCGCCCGCGGGGGGCACCCGGCACTGATGTGACTCCTGTGAGTTGAGAATCCGCTCTCTGAGCAACCATCCATATATCTTTCCGGCGCTGCCCCAGTCACGGAAAGAAACGGGGCCTTCGCCATCGCATTCCATGCGGCGAAGCATTGCTGTCATTTGAGCAGCCTTACGCAACCGGGGCACCGGAAACATCAACAAGTCGCGGGCAAATCGGACCTGGTCGACATATCCCGCCAGCAGTTCGTCGCCGCCATGCCCGTCCAGGCAAACCTTGATCCCCGCCCTGCTCATTTCCCGATAGATCAGCCACGGACCGAGATTGGGTCCCTGGACTTCCTCGCATTGAAAGATAAAGTCGTCGGCCACCTCAGAAGCATCTCCGGAATCAGAATCCACAACAATGGATTCCATTCCTGCATGGCGCGCCACAGAGCATGCGTGCATCCGTTCATCATGGTTTGTCCCTGGGAAAGACACTGTAAACGCAACGGGCGGATATTGTATCCGCTGGGCAGGACGTGGAGAATCGCCGTAGATCTTTGCCGCCGTCACCGAGACGGAACCGGAATCGAGCCCGCCGCTTAACGTACAGGCAAGCGGCACATCGCTTCTCATCCGCAGGCGGACGGCATCCGTGAATCTCTCACGGAACTCCTCCACCTGGCATCCAAAATCACCCGTCGCCGGGATGAGATGTTCGTCCGTCCGCCACCAGCGGTGAACCCTCGGTGCACCCCCTGGTTCTATGGTCAGGGAATAGCCCGCCCGCAGCCTCATGATGCCGTCCAGCATGCAATGCTCCGTTGCTTCAAGCGAATAAGGAGCTTCAATGGCGCGGGCAACTACAGGCAGTCGAAAGGTCGACGGGAACCACGGCAGCGGAAGAAACGCCTTCATCTCCGAGGCAAAGGCAAAGTATTCACGACTCGAAAAATAGAACAGCGGCTTCACCCCAAATCTGTCCCGCGAAAGAAAGAGCCGGCGCTGCTGTGCGTCCCAGATGGCGAAGGCCCACATGCCGTTGAAGCGAAGCTGACAATCCTCGCCCCATTTTATAAAGGCCGCGAGGATAACTTCCGTGTCCGAACTGCTGCGAAAGCTGTACCCAAGGCCGGCGAGTGTCTCTCGGAGTTCGAGAAAATTGTAGATCTCGCCGTTATGAACAATCCAATACCTGCCGTCTGCAAAAAACATCGGTTGGCTGCCGGTAGCGCCAAGGTCCAGAATCGCAAGCCTCCGATGCCCAAGGCCAACAGGACCGTCAACATGCATGCCTTCTCCGTCGGGACCGCGATGAGCCAGTGCACGGGTCATGACTTCAAGATCGTGCTTGCAAACATTATTTTCCCGAAGGGCAAGGATACCGGCTATTCCACACATGCATTTTCTCCAAGTTCTGCCTTTGCATGATTGAGCGTCCGGACACACCAGTCGGCCTTTGGAGCAAGCAGCCGGTCCATGTTGACATCCACGGGTCCATTACATGTCACCGGAATTTCCAGCAAAAATCTCTCAGTCACGCCCTGCTGCGGGTATGCAATGACCTTGACCCAACCCGTATAGCTGCCCGGGCGGAGCCAAAGCGGAGGAAACCTCAATTCAACACGGTGGTTTCCCTCTTCCTTTAATTTGGTGAACTGAGCGGAATCCACAGCTTCAATAACAAGTTGCCAACCCTCCAGCGCTTGAATGCCGATAAGGACATGCAGCGCCCAGTATGGCCGCCTGACGTTCAATGTGAATCCCAAGCCAACAGGTTTTGAGGGATGCATGTCTGCCGCCCCATCCAGAAGATCCAGGGCCGACACGCCAACACCTTCACGGCTGCGGCAGCCATCATCTTCATCGTTATCCTGTTTCTCGCCAAGTCGTCCGTAAGCAGAGATGACGTCTCCGATCATGCCGCGTTCCACGATATGTCCCGAATCCAGGAGCAAGCCTGTGCTGCAAAGCCGCAGAACAGCGCCCAGGTTGTGGCTGACGAAAAGAACCGTTCGCCCCTCGCGCGCCACCTCGCTCATCTTGTCGATGCACCTCTTCTGAAACGCCGCATCGCCGACGGCCAGGACTTCGTCAATCAGCAGAATCTCGGTACGCAGGTGAGCGGCAACCGCAAAGGCCAGCCGCAGATACATCCCGCTCGAGTAATGCTTGACCGGCGTGTCTATGAATTGCTCGACGCCGGAGAAGGCTACGATTTCATCGAACCGGGCTCTAATCTCGTTCTTTTTCATCCCGAGGATGGCGCCGCTTAAGAAGATGTTCTCGCGGCCCGTCAGTTCATTATGAAATCCGGTCCCGATCTCCAGCAGGCTGCCCACGCGTCCCACAATGGTCGCCTTACCCTCCGTGGGGGGCGTGATCCGCGACAGTATCTTGAGCAACGTACTCTTCCCCGATCCGTTGCGGCCGATGATACCGAGAACCTGACCGGGCTGGACTTCAAATGAAATTTCGCGAAGAGCCCAGAAGTCTTCGCGTCCTCTGTCCGCTTGAAAACCCCTGGCGATGAGGCTGCGCATCCTTCCAAGTTGGCGCGAGGCGGCAATGGCAAGCGTTGCAACGAGGGTATCGGCCTGCCTGATCCTCGCTCCGATGACAAATCGCTTGCCTACGCCTTCAACATGGATCGCGGGGGTGCTCAATACATATCTCCTGAGACCTTTAAATGAGCCATTTTGAGGAGTCCCGCTGCCGCAGGATGACAAGAAATCTTAACGAATACATAATAATAAGATTTCTCCCTACGGTCGAAATGACAGAAGGGTGAGTCGAAATGACAGACGGGAGAGTCGAAATGACAGAAAATCGGCATTATTCAAAGGTCACACTTCAAGACAGTCTCGAAGAAGCAATGCAGTATTATCAATTTTTTATACTTGTTCCCCGCTGGCGGGAGATTGAGGGGCGGTTGCGTTAATTTATTGCGATTCAATCTTCCGAGGTTGGAAAACCCCGTTTATCGGTCGGGTAGGAGCAGCTTACGATGGATAGGGCTGCGGCAATCTCTTGCATTGTCGTGTGCTTAAGAGATTGCTTCGCTACGCTCGCAATGACAAAAGGGGCGTTTTTCAAAGGTCTCGCGGTTATCGGTCGGGGCGTCAAAACTCTTGAACTCTCTGTCACTGCGAGGCTCGGAGGGGCGTTACGACAGCCTGCATAAATCCTCATTTATTTTGAAATATTATGGCAAGATTTTTTGACTATGGGTGAACAAGTTTGATAACCGGAAGCTTCTATAACCACATCAACCACCTCCGCCAGCGGAGGACAGGGCGAGGATGAAGGAGTTCAGGGTTCTGCGTTCAAGGTTCACAAAAGATCGTTCAATGTTCAAGGTTCAGACTATTTCGATGTGACTTGGAACCAGGGAAGAACTATGAAATTCTCCCGTTCATACAGTTCATCTCCTCCGTGGATCATCACACCGGTCCGGGCAACCTTGGACCCCAGCGCCATAAAATAACAGAGACCTTCAAAGAAGGAGCCGCTTATTGTTCTTCCCGACTTGATCTCGATAGGTATAAGTTGTTTGCCTGTATCGATAAGTACATCGACTTCATGACCCGTCCGATCACGCCAGAAATAAAGCGGCGGCGATTCACCCCGATGAGCAAAGGCCTTGAAGAGTTCGGAAACCACATATGTTTCAAAGACAGCCCCTCGCAAGGCGTGATCGGTCAAATCGGCAGGTTCACGGATGCGAAGCAGATAGCACAAAAGACCCGTATCGAGAAAATAGAGTTTCGGACTCTTGATGATTCTTTTGGAAAAATTAATGAAATGAGGCGGTAATAAATGAATGATAAATCCGGCTTGAAGAATCGAAATCCACTGTCTTGCCGTTGTATGTGAGATACCGCAATCGTTGGCAAGCGATGAAAGATTCAGCAATTGACCCGTACGACCGGCGCATAGTCTAATAAAACGCTGAAAAATCTCCAGGTTGCCAATGTTGGACACTTCCCGTACATCTCGTTCCACATAGGTCTGATAATAACCGGCAAGCCAGTCCTGGGGCGCCAAACCCTTATCATGAATCCGCGGATAAAAGCCCCGGTAGAGTATGGTTTCTAAATTGAAAACCGGTGTTTTTTTTCGTTCAGGAAGATCATTCCATACCCAAGGGTCCCGCGATGGTAATTCCTGCAACTCATCTATACTCAATGGCAAAAGATGAACGATGGCGGTACGACCCGCCAGAGTTTGGTTGACTTTTGCGGACAGGTGGAATTGCTGCGATCCGGTCAGAATGAATTTGCCACTGTCAACACCGGAATCAACGATTCCCTGCAGGTAAGAAAGCAGGTTCGGCGCTCGTTGAATCTCATCGAGAATCACACCGCCTGTATATCGTTTCAGGAAACCCCGGGGATCAGAAAGAGCGAATTCCCTTTCGTGGGGTTCTTCCAAACTAACGTACTCATGATTTGTGAACACCATCCGGGTAAGAGTGGTCTTACCGGATTGTCGGGGACCAGTGATTGTCACCACTGGAAACTGCCCGGCAAGAGACGATAACTTTTGAGATAAAGTACGCTGAATCATGGCGAAATTATAGGTTTAAAGCATCTGTTTGTCAAATTGAAAGTCAAGGTTTCAATCCGCCAAGGACGCCGGGATGACTAAAGTTATGGAAGATGTTCCATGTCTTCCATGTCTTTGTGTCTTCCCGCGGCGGATTTATTTTTTTTAAGGTCCCCAAGGGAAATTAGATTTATAGGAATCCCGTCAATCTCAACAACTTCTCGATTAGCATAACATTCATTGAAAGTTACCCCTGATGCGCCTGTGATAACTTCAAGTCGCACCGGCGGCACACCAACTCGAATTATTTTGTTAGCTTCTAAAAAAAATGACTCTGAGATCGCCTCATTTGGTATTCCAAAGTCACGAAATGTCAGGGCTATTTTCTTAGAATTTAATTCGCTCACTTCAATCCAAATGTCCATATCGCCGGTTGCCCGTGGATAGCCATGGTAACCGACGGCATAACCTCCTACGACAAGATACTTGACATTATATGAGTTCAGCAGTTTCAAAAAATCTTTGAAGTCTGGATGCAACTCGATCTTCGCCATAAATCATCTTTCTATTAATCTCAATAGCTTCAATTCGCTCAAGGGGACTTTTTGACATCCAATATCTTTTTTCCTCTTCGATATCGTTTAATGATGTAACCTTAACTATTTGTTTATTAAGCCTTGGGACATTATCCATAACATGAATCCTCTACACTATTTTCCTGGCCATGAGTCCTTTGAACAAGACCGATTTTCCGCCATTTCGACCGTCGGTGGAGGACACCACCCCCTGCACCCCCTCACCACCTCCGGCCCTGCGGGCCACCTCCCCCGGCGGAGGACACCGCCTTCGGCACACACATTCGCGGGTGGACACCACCTCCCCCGGCACCCCCTCCAGAGGGGGACATTAAACCCTGAACTTCTTCGAGAGGGGGACAGGGACAAATTTAAAGGTTTCATTCGCTCAAACCCTTCGCGTCAATAAATAACTGCACAACCTGAGCGGCATCTGGGGTGTTGGGGGCAATGCCCTTTATTACTTGAGTATCCTGCGATGCCCTCCAGGCTATTTCGAGGGCATAGTAAAGATAACTTCTTGACAGTTTTGATAAATAATCCGGGGGCTGCTGCTCCATGAGATATTTTTTTTGCAGAAGATCACGAATGACGTAACTGTCGTCGATATTGGCTAATATCCTTGCCTGTTCCAGGGCATCGCCCTTGCGACCGGAAAGAATATAGTGCATGGCCAGGAAATGTCTATTGGGCATATTCAGCGGATAGGCAGCGACGGCTTTTTTATATTCCTTTTCCGCCGTTATAGATTCTCCCAGTGATTCATAGAGTTTGCCGAGGGCCAGGTGATAATCGGGGTTTGTCGGTTCGAGAGAAATTGCCTTTTGCATGTGGAATAACGCTTTTTCTGAAGCGTCCTTTTTTGAGGGGGCGCTTGCGGGTGTGGCTACGTTAAGGGTCTGCATCGTCTCCGACCACTTTCCCAGGCGGTTGTAGATGTCGGATAGGGCTTTTTGATAACTCGCATTGGAAGGCGCAAGGGCGACGGCTTTTTTATACGCGTCGATGGCTGCAAGATAAGCGGGCATGGATTTTTCCGTTATCGGCGCGGTGTCGAGGCCTTCGGTGGCTTTGTCGTCGAGGATGCGAGGCGCCTGCCGGTAGTAGTAGTCGGCGGCAAGGTCACGGATGGGGAATGACAGCATGATCACGGCGAAAAGGAAGAGGGCGGTGAATATGGGAACAGATTTGAAATCTGTCCCCGGTTCTATTAATTTGATGTTATTAGCCATTTCCAGATCGGAACTACTTGAATTTTATCATCGATAAAGGTTTCGTCATCCCATGTCACTATCGTGCCTGTAGGAATAGAAAGCTCTACCATTGCACTTTTCAATCCTTGCAACTCTCTTTCAAAGGTCTTTTTATCTGACATTTCCCAACATGCCTGGATCAGTTGTATCTCGTCTTTTATTCTATGTCTTGCATAGAAATCAACTTCATGTCCGGATTTTGTATGGACATATTCCGTGTCATATCCCTCACGACGGAGGTGCATAAATACCATGCTTTCCAGTAAATGACCGTAATTATATGAGTTGCGGAAGGTCATGGCATTTAAAAGTCCTGTATCAATGGTATAGATTTTGGGTGGATTGAGAAGTCTGGACTTTTCAGAACGACTGTGGATGGGCACTTTGTAGAACAAGAATGCGTCCGTCAAATGGTCAAGATACTCATAAAAACTGTTCTTCGTGCATTTGATCGACATGCTTTTCATGGTGTTGAAAAACTTGTTAACGCTGAATTGCCCACCCGAAGAATTCATTACATGGCGAACGAGATATTTAAGCGCCAGAATATTACTGACCTGATGGCGCTCGATAATGTCTTTGAGCAAGACGGAATCAATGTAACCCTGTAACACTTCAACGCGAAGATTACTATCCAGTTTCTGGACTTCCGGAAAGCCGCCAACGTCAAGATAATTTTTTATCGCTTTGCGTAATATAGCGGCCGTGTTGGCCCCAAATGTTTTGGGCCTGTCGTTAAAAAGCCCATGAAATTTCAAATATTCCTCAAAGCTAAACGGAAATATTTCTATCAAGAGGGATCGCCCCCGCAAATTGGTGGCTATTTCCGTGCCCAATAACTTTGATGATGATCCAGTAATGAACACTTCAATATTTTCAGTGTCAAGCAAACGTCTGATGAACATTTCCCATTGATCAATTCTCTGTATTTCATCAAAGAAAAAATAACATTGGCCTTTTCGATGTTCGGGATATTTTCCAAAATAGACATCAAGAATCGCCTGAAAATGATCAACGCCAAACTCAAGCAGCCTGTCATCTTCAAAGTTAAGATAAAGTATCTCTTCTTTTTTTATGCCCACGGCAATCAGTTCTTTAATTTTCTGATAACAAAACCAGGTCTTACCTACGCGTCTCATTCCTATGACAACATCCGCCTTGCCCTTTATTTCAGCAAATTTTTTATTTCGTTGTACCAAGTCGGGCAATGCTCGTTCATGGAAATCATCAATAAGTTGAGAAATTATTTGTTTCATATCGCTATATTATCTTTTATTTAGAGATAATACAATCATTATTTGTCTCTTTTTTTGAGATAAAGTAAATGATTGCTGCATAAGGTATCATTTTTTATACCTCCGCCCTTACCTCCCCCTGCGCCCCCTCCAGAGGGGGACAATTCCCTGCTTCCGTTGCGGCCCCGGAGATATGGGGATTTGAAATCTGTTCCTCCCTTACCTCCCCCTGCACCCCCTCCAGAGGGGGACAAGAACCCACATCCTTGTGTGTGAAGATTTTTCCCCCGGAGATGTTGAAGACGGCGGCGTAGGTGATAGCGGCTGTCACAGTGAAAAGGAGGGCGTTCGCCGGGATATGGAGATTGAAATCCATGAAGCTGTGGGCTGCGATGGCCAGGCATGAAGAAAGGCCGCCTGCGCCTAGGCATTTGCCGAACATGCTGTGTTTCGTCAGCCAGCGCCGGAAAATCGACAGAAAGAAAAACAGCGCCATTGCAGAAGCGACTAAAACTCCGATGATGCCTGTATCAGTCAGCAATTCCAGATAGTCATTATGGGCGTGGTCAAACAAGAGTTTGGGCTCCGTCGTCTTGTACCGCATGTAGGCATTCTCAAATGTGCCGAGTCCTGTGCCGACGGCAGGGTAGTCTTTCACGATACCCAGGGAGTCCTGGAATACGTTGAGCCTGCCTACGTGACCTCTGTCGAGGTCGGCAAATCTTTGTTCCAGCCTGTCCCAGGCGGCAAATATCACTGCGACAAAAATCATTGACGCCAGGAACGCCAACATCCCTGTTTTTATCCTTAACGATCTTCGTTTGCGGGTAATCCAGGTAAAGAAGATTGCCGAGACGATGAAGCCCATAATGCCGCCTCGCGAAAAAGTCATAAAGAGGGCTGCCGTCATGATCAGTACCAGTAAAAGAAGCAGGGTGGCGGGAACATGCTTGTCCCTTGCCCAGAAATGGGCGATTCTGGTCGGCAAAGGAGCGCCTGTCAAGGTTTTCAAACTGGGCGCATAATAGATGAGAAGCCCCATGCCGAGCGGTATGGCCATCTCCATGTAGCCTGCAAAATGGTTGCGGTTGATAAAGGGCGCCCAGATTGAAAACTCAGATTTCAGGGCCTCGTCAATGGGATAGATCCAGTAGATATAGCCGTTCCAGGTCAACTTCTGTACGATGGCAAAGATCACAAGAAAAACACCCATATAAAGAATCGTTTTCACGAGCGACTTGACCTGCGCCTTTGTCCGGTAGTGGCTGATGACGACAAAAAAGACGGCAGCGTAGGACAGAAACAGGATGAGAGCTTGCCTTGTGGCATAGGGGTTGAGAGACACGGCATGATACGTTCCGGGCGGGTAGTTGCCGAAGTCCCGGTAGGTTGCAAGGGCGGCGGGTGAGATGGCCTGCAAGACGGCAGGAGGAAGCGGCAGCATCTGGAAGAGGATGAAGACGACCAGTGATATGAAAAGAATTGTTGGGATTCTTAATGACGAATTTATAAAAAAGTCTGGATTCCGGCTTTCGCCGGAATGACGGCGTGATGGATTGTCGTTATCGCCGGAATAACGAAGTTGTGAGCTTCCGGTTTGAAGTACCTTTTTAAAAAGATAAAGAAAAAAGATGGAAAAAGCCGTTATTTCCATAACGGCTATAGACCATGCCTGCACTGTACCAAATGCGAGAGGGGTGAAGACGAGGAGAAAGATGACGCCCTTCTCGATGATTGTATCTAAGAGCTTAATGAGATGGTTCCTTTTTCTGCTGTAGAGGAAAATGACGAATTTGAGGGTCGAGAACTTTGACGACCTCGTAAAAAGTCGAATTCTGTCATTTCGAGGAGTGAAGCGACGAGAAATCTTGTTGGTCTGAATTCGTTGAGATTTCTCATCGTCCCGCTTCAGCCGGACTCCTCGAAATGACAAATTCAAAGGTCTCGAATAAAGATAGATCGTCGGAAAATCGATGATTGAAATAATGCCTACTGAGTGCGGTACCACCGGTTAGATAAAAGGGTGTGCTTAATTTTTTCACGATATTCAGGATCCCATCCTGAAACGGATAAAGGGTCTCCTGATAGAACTTTGCGGATTGTTTCATACCGTTCCCTCAAAAGGCTAAAACGTATTTTGCTGATGATGCTTTGTGTCAGGTTTACTTTTATATAGTTGATTCCAAGAAGATCGATCAGTTCATACCAGAACAGTCTCTCCAGCATTCTCAAAAACAGGCGCTCGGCATTGAGAGGGCCGGCTTTTTCTCTTTTGCCGGTTATAACGTCAACCAGTTCGTCGGGATTTACATCGTAATCCCAAATGATGCTTTTAAAGGCTGTCTTCAGAGCTTCCTGGTTCGTTATATTCATCATATTCATCTTTATGTCTTCGCTTTCCACTCGCCGCTTTCCGCTCTCCGCTCGCAATGACAGAAGGGGCGTTTTCAAGGTCTCACCTCCCCCTGCACCCCCTCCAGAGGGGGACATAAACCTTTTTGCTCTCTTCAGAAAGGGATATACTCCAGAGGGGGACAATAAACACGGCACTTCCTCCTCCCCGCCGGCGGGGGATAGATTCAAATTGAACGGATTAGTCTGCGGAACCAGTTTCTTTCCTTATATTCCATGGGGTCAAAATCGATTTCCGGCTCCCAGTCCGGGAGGGGGCGGTCTTCGATGATGGACTGGGGGATGGTGGTTGTCAGTGCTGCCGCTCTTTCTGCGCCGATCAGATTTGCGGCGATGGCGGCTGCTGCGGAGAGCATCGGCGGCCTGAGGTCGGCGGAATGGCCGTCGGAGCCGATGGCATGGACAAGGTTATTTTTCAGGAGATAGGCGCTGAAATCCCGTGTTTCCGGTCCAAAACCTCCCGTTATGCTCATGGCCGTTATCTGCACCATGATGCCGCGCTGCACTGCAGCGGACAGCGCCTCGCGATGTTTGATAAACCAATAATTTCTCTCGGGATGGGCGATAATCGGCCTCAAGCCGGCATCGAGAAAAGACTCAAGAAAAGCATCCCAGCGGGACGGTACTGAAAGGGGATGAAATTCGGCAAGAAAATAGCGGCTCCTGTTGAGAGTAAGGCATCCTCCCCGCTTGACATAATCCTTCATCTCCGGAGAGACGGCTATTTCGGCGCCGGGAATAATCCGGACATCCAGCCCCTCCTTCTCTATGGCTTCGCCAAGTGCGGCAGCGGCGGCAAGAATGTCGGCGCCTGCGTATTCATAGGTCCCCGGTTTGAAGTGCGGCGTGGCAACGATGGTCCTCACGCCGTCCGCCGCCGCCCGGCGGCACATTTCCATGGCCTCGCCGAGAGTTTCCGGCCCGTCGTCCAGTCCCGGCAGTATATGACAGTGGATGTCTATCACACCCTTACTCGTTTCTTCTCTTTCCGATCGGAGTAATAGTAAGAATAGTAAGGATAATTGTAATAACGTTTCTTCGTTGTATCGACCTTGTTCAGCACGACGCCCAGGATCTTTGCACGCACCCCCTTTAAGAGCTGCACACCCTTCTGGATGAGGTCCACCGGGGTTTTCCCGCCCCATGTAACCATGATGACACCGTCGGCAAGACGCGATAAAACAAGGGGATCTGAAAACGCAAGGAGCGGCGGAGAATCAAGGATGATCCTGTCGAATTGCTCCCGCATGATTGAAATCAGATGGCTCATCCCTTCCGATCCGAGGAGTTCCGAGGGATTCAGCGCCTGAGCGCCGCCGGTCATGATGGTAAGATTCGGATATTTATCCGTTTGCTTGAGGCCCAAAGCGTGTTTGGCGGAATCGATGATTGCCTCGCTCAAACCGGTTTCGTTTCTGATGCCGAATGCATTATGAAGGCTGCGCCGCCTCATGTCGCAATCAATGATCAGCACTTTTTCGCCCATCTGCGCCATGGCCACGGCCAGATTTGCAGCGGTGGTGGTCTTGCCTTCATTGGGCGTGGCGCTGGTAATGAGGATGACCTTCAACTCCTTGGCGGAAGATGAAAGCATCAGCCCCGTGCGTATGGTGCGGAAGGACTCCGCCATGGGCGATTTCGAATCCTCCGTCATGACAATGGCGCCTCTTTCCTGTTTAGAGAAAGGAACAACATCGAATAAGGCGAGATTCAGCAATTTTTCCACATCCTCGGCTGTCTTGATCGTGTTATCCATATAATCGACGAAAAAGGCGAGTGCGATACCGCCGACAATCCCCAACAGTATGCCCAGCATAAGGTTCTTCCTTTTGTTCGGCGTGACCGGCCCACCGGGAACCATTGCTCTTTCAATGATCTGGACGTTCGAGATGTTGATGCCGCCCGAAAGGGAGGCCTCTTGGTATTTTTTCAGGAGCAGCTCATAGAACTGTTTATTACTTACGGATTCTCCGGCAATAACGTTAAAGTTAATGGCCTTTCTCGTCAGGTCCATGACCTCCTGCTTCTGGGCGTTTATAGTGTTTCGCAGGGAGGCCTCCCGGCTCCTTGCTATTTCGTATTCCGTTTTCGCGGCGCTCAGCATCTTCCTTGCTTCGGCGATGATGTTCTTCTGCACGGCATCGAGCTGGGACTTGGCCTTGATGACCTGGGGGTGCTTGGGACCGAATTTTTCCGACAGTTCGGAAAGCTGCCTCTTCACACCCAGCTCTTCGTTGCGCAACCCCTGGATGACCAGGTTGTTCATAACATCGGGAACCGTTGCGAGACGCTCCGGGGCGTTGATGACACTCTCGATCTGTTTGTATCTGATTTCTGCTTCCTGCCTCTTAGCTTCCGTCTGAACAAGCTGTGTAATCAGTTCCTGAAGCTGCTGCGTTATCACATTCCTGTCCGGTTCAAAGGAGACCACCCCCTTGCCTTCCCGGTACTGCTGAAGTTCTTTCTCCGACTCGGAAACCGTTTCCTTGGATTCCACGAGCTTCGCCGAGAGCCACTCGGCGGCATCGCGGTAAGGCTTTACCCGGATATTGAGATTGTGCTCGATGAAGGCTTCGGCAATGCCGTTGGCCATTGCGGCAGCCACGGCGGGGTTATCGGAGTAAAATGTGATCCTCGCGACGTTGCTGAACCTTCCCGTCTCCATACCCATACCGCCCAATACCATATCCGTTAATCCAGGATCGAGTTCCGACGTGGAAAATGAATCGGAAAATGGGTTATCCGGTTTTGCCCTTTCCGGAAGAATGTCTTTTATCGTTTTTTTTATCGAGGATAAAATTTTTTGCCTTTTTTGAGGATGTACGTGTTGGGGCGTCATGAAATAAGGGTTTTTATCAAGCTGCATCTTTCTTACTACAAGGTCGGCAAATGTACGGCTATTCAGGATTTCTTTCTGGGTGTTGAAATATTCTTCAGGATCTTCCCTCTGGATGTAAGCCATACCGCCTTCAGCGAAGTTTAGGGTCTGGTTGTTCTCCAATGTAAAAAGCAGGCGGGTGACGCCCATATACATCGGCGTGACAGTGAACGAAAGAACCAGTGTGATAATGACGACCGCGCAGAAGACGGTCAGGGCCACATTTCGCCTTTTTGAGAGTATTCGCCAGTAATCCAGAAGATGGATATCTTCATCCTGTCCATTCATCGGCTGCATATCCTCCAATATAAATGTTTAGAAAAAGCTTTCCGGCACAATGATAATATCATCAGGCATGACCAGGTCTTCCGGTTTGGCCTCAATCGATTCCTCTCCCTTGTCGGTCTTGCGGATGATCTTCGTTTTGCTTTTTCTCGCCTTTTGCGTGTAACCTTCAGCCAGGGTTATGGAACGTAAAACAGTGAGACCCTTCGTTATTTTAAAGGCGCCGGGTTTTTTGACCTCCCCCGTCACATAAACAAAAGCCGCCCTGGGCACATAGATGCTGTCCCCTTCAAGGACAGGAAGATTCATGGAGGGGTCTTTTCCTTCGAGCAGCTTCGTCAGGTCAACAGAAATCGTGGTATCGGTGGCACGGTCGGTGCTTCCCTTGATGGCGTTTCGCTGAATATACAGTATATCTCCCGCATTAGCCGTTATGCCTCCGGCATTGGAAATGACTTCCATCAGTGTGGCGTTGCCCCGCATTTCTATCAGCCCCGGCTTGTTGAATTCCCCTAAAGCCGTCACCTTTTTGCTTTTGTATTCAAGAATAAAGACGTTTACCTGGGGATTTTTGATATATCCATCCGCAAAGAGCTGCGCTGTTTTTTTTGCGATCTCCGTGGCCGTCAAGCCGTTCACTTGAACTTCGCCGATGAGAGGAACGGTAATCATGCCGTCGCCGCTTACGCGCACTTCCGTCGTAAGATCCGGATTGTCGTACACCGTGATCCGGAGAAGATCTTCCTCGCCGACGCGGTATTCCTGTCCGGAAACGGCAATGGGGAACAGCGTTATCAGAAGCGCGAGACAAACGAAAGCCCTGGCGAAACCATTTAATAATATTGATTTTCTGTCGTTCCGACTCATCCGTCCGTTCACCCTTTTGTCCTTTCGACTCACCCTTCTGACGAGAGCTTTGAATTTCCGTTTTTCCTGTCATTGCGAGGCGCGGAGCGCCGTGGCAATCTCTTATGTTATCGGGCGCTTATGAGATTGCTTCGCTTCGCTCGCAATGACAAACGAGGTGTTTTTCAAAGGTCTCCTGACAATTCGATTCACCCTTTTGTCATTTCGACCCCGCTTTTTGGGGGGAGAAATCTTATTGGTTTAAATTCGTTGAGATTTCTCGTCGTCCCGCTTCAGTGGGACTCCTCGAAATGACAAATTCAAAGGTCTCTTTCTGTCGCTCCCGCGAAGGTTGGAGTCCAAAACTATTTAAAACGACTGGGATTCCCGCCTTCGCGGGAATGACAACCTGTTGCCAATTTCGACTTTTTACGAGACCATCAAAGGTCGCAAATGGAGGTGATTAGTAACCTGTTGCATATTTAATATATTTTTTTCTTTGGGTCGGCGTCAACGTGGTTGGCTGGGAAGGCGGCATCTTATCGGTAACGATGGTTCTCTGATTCGCGTCAAGGCGGACTTTTTGTACGATCAGCTTGGAAATGTGGGCTACGGTAAATGAAGTACCAATATTGACAATCTCGGTTTCCGCAGGCGACGTGCTGACAAAGAAATCGGCCCGCCAAACACTTACGGAGGCATGGTCCGTCAAGACGGTAAATCGCGACTCAACTCGCGGCTGCGGTCTGGTCACCATAAACCGCGCCCCGCCGTCCCTTACCTTGATGATGACCGACCTCCTGTTGACAGCGGGATCATTGACATACTGAAGTACGGCCAGAGACGTTTCCGGATAGATGCTTATGATGGAATTATCGGTCAGCACCAGTTGCGCCCGTGCATTCTTCCCGGTCTGGAAAAACTCGCCGACCTCTACATGATCGCCCGGTTTTGCCGTTCTTACGTGGTCTCTTCCTGTTTTTGAAAGCACCACATGGCCTTGCACCTTCGTCAGGTGGCCGACGATGTCATCCGCAAAAAGCTGGCCTGCCGGAACGGCAAACAGAATAAAAGCAACACAAAATCTATAGAATACGCCACGGGTCATTACAGAGAAAAATTGATGGAAAGAGAATAGATATTATTCTTCATGTCATTCCCTGCTATGCTCGAATCACGATCCCAGTGGTTGTAATCAAGGACAAATTCGACCCAGTCTCGCATCTGATATTTGACGCCGCCGCCGATCATATATGTCTTGTCCCTTCTCTCCTCCGTGTTTGACTCAATGACATTAGAGTAGTCGTCTATGCCGTACTGCCCCCGCATAACGAGTGTGATCTTGTAGGTGATCTTGTGCATATAGTCCGCAAAAGCGCTGGTCGTGACATAAGAACTGGCCCCGATGTATTTTGTTTCATTGGCAACCCGCGAACCGATAAGCCTCAGGAATGAGTATTCGGAAAAAGAGTGGGCCAGGTTAGCGGATACCGCCCATGTGCTCATATCTTCCATATTGGAATCTTCAAAATCCCTAAGCATGTATCCGCCTTTTATTGTCCCCTTTGTATGCTCGGATGCCTCCCAGGTCAAACCGAGAAAGCCGGTATGGATTGCGCTGTCCAATCCGTACTCTTTCTGACCATAGCTGAATTCTTTCTGGCTGTAACTGATGTTGTTATAGTCATATTCCACAAAAGCCGAAGTCTTGGGCAGGAAGCGGTAATAAAAATAGGCGGCTAAAAAATGCTCCTGTCTGTCCCGGTAGTCGCTCTGCTTAAAATTCCAGATCGTTCCCGTATAATCCAATCGAATATTCGCTCTATCCACGAACATATATTTTGCCGACAGGGTGGCGGCGTTGGTTTCGTAATTTTCTACCTGGCCTGTCGCAGAATTCGATCTCGCCTCATGCCCCCTCTCATATTTATCGCTCAGCGTCAGGCCAAAACGGCTGCCGAGCTTAAAATCCGCAATGGCGTTTGCGTTATGATTGGTCGTGTTTTCAGAGTCGAAATTTGCATAACGGCTCAAGACTGCGTAATAATCCAGGGTTAATTTATGCGCTCTGAAGGGAAATTGAAGTTTTATGCCCGGGGTTATCGTCGTCACCCAGTCATGCTCGGCATCCGTCTCCGTCGCAAAAACATTATCCGTATAATACTCACTAAGATTAAGATAGGGATGAATTTCAAGGGAACCATAATGAATATTCCCGGCCCCCAACGCATTTCCCGTAAAACACAGCAAAAACAGCAGCGGCAAGAGTTTTTTCATTAAGATACTAATCCTCCTTTTATGAACATTTACGGAATTTATCGTCAGGGTTTATAAGGACTTGCAGGTCCCGGTGGCGGTGGCGGAACCGGGTTGCACCCTGGGCCGACGCAGATGGGCGGTCCGGGAGGCTCCGAATACCCATAGACGAGGGCATTGGCAATCACTTCCGGGGTCCCGCAGCTCCTGCATGCATGGGCAACCTGGCTCTGCGGAACGCCGGCCTGAATAACGGCAGATACAATCGCGTTCACAGCCGATTGATGGGCGGCGGCCGATAAAAGCATTTCGTTGACGGCTTCACAGACGCCTTTCACCACGCTTTCCGCGGGGAAGTTCGCAGTAATTGCCGCATAGACAACCCTTCCCGGATCAGTGCCTGCCTTCACCATCCACTTGGTCACTTCTTCCACCGGCAGTCCGGCAGCTACGGCGTTCTTGATGATGGCGGCAAGGTCCAACCCCGCTGCCAAATCAGCGGTTATCTGCAGCAGCCGCGGGTCTTGACCCTTCTTGTTTTCCTTCGCCCCAAACGACATCGGCACGGAAAAAAGCATGCTTAAGAAGATCAATCCAATCACAAGCCGCCGCAGCAAGATATTTATACTCCTTCGATTTCCTGCATCGGCGAAAGGCCCTGTGCCGTTTTCTTCCCGACCGGCTTCCCCTCTTTTCATCATGTAAGTTTTCATAAGCACCTCCTGGCACCATAGCTGCGTATTAAGTTTGGTTGTATATTATACCGGTATCCCGCATTGAAATTATTTTGTTAAAGGGTTGCCGCATAGCCTCATATCAGATGTTTGTCAAGAAATATTTATCCATTTTATACAGCTCCGCCCCTTCGATTACATGAAGCGACAATAGAATTCCCCTGTTACATATTGATATTGATCAGACATCAATACTCTAATATCCCGAATTGAGTGTCTGAAAAGGAGCATTCGCTTAGCTCCCTATCAGGTTGTTTTCAAGAGATGTTTATTGTTTTATGCAGCCCCGCTTTCCTGATTATCCAAACTTGTATTACAATTTTTCAGTTACATTTCAATAACGATAAAACATCGATATTCTTATGACTTAAGTATATGTATAAAAGGATTTTGTGTCAAGGATGATTTAGGGATGTGCCCAACCGATTTATGGATGTGTCGGGATGTGTGATGATTTCGGAAACGGCGCCCTGTTTTCAATTGACATCAAAGAAAGTCTTTCCTATAGTCTCCCACAACAAAAGCAAGAGCTTATCAATGCTGATGACTTCATAAGAAGTTGAAATTTACAGTAAGTTGTCATCCCCACGAAGGCGTCGAAGCGAAGATCATGGAAGTTATGTCCCCCTTTGGAGGGGGTGCAGGGGGAGGTAGGGAAAAACGATGAATAAACCTTTAAAAATCTTCGTCACCGGAGGCGCCGGGTACATCGGCAGCCACTGCGTCAAGGCCCTCGGCAGGGCCGGGCACGACGTCCTCGTCTACGACAACTTATCAACCGGGCATGAATGGGCCGTCCTTGCCGGCCGACTGGTCCGGGGCGATCTTGCCGATATCGGACCTCTGAAAGAGACGCTCGCCGCCTTCCGGCCCGACGCTGTCATCCATTTTGCCGCATCCATCCAGGTTGAAGAATCGGTTCGGCTCCCGCTGCAATATTACCGCAACAACGTCATCAATTCCCTCAACCTTCTGGAGGCCATGTCTGCCGCGGGCGTCTCCCGGCTGATTTATTCGTCCACAGCCGCCGTTTATGGCATCCCGCAAACGATTCCGGCGGATGAAACGGCGCCCCTTGCCCCGATTAATCCTTACGGGGCTTCCAAGGTCATGGTGGAGCGCGCCCTTGCCGATCTGGCTGCATCCAGTGATTTCCGCTATGTGGCGCTCCGCTATTTCAATGTCGCCGGCGCCGATCCGGAAGGCCTCATCGGTCAGGCGTACAGGGAGTCTACCCACCTTATCACGAGGGCATTAAAAACGGCAAAAGGCGAATTCCCAAAACTGATGATCTACGGCACAGACTACCCCACGCCGGACGGCACCTGCATCAGAGACTACATCCATGTGAACGATCTGGCCCAGGCTCATGTCCTGGCCCTGCAGTACATCATGAAGAACGGCAAAACGGCTACATTGAATTGCGGCTACGGCAGGGGGTTTTCCGTCCGCGAAGTCGTCGAGACGGCGAGGCAAATCACCAGCATCGATTTCCCCGTCGAAGAAACAGGCCGGCGCGCCGGAGATCCGCCCGCCCTTATCGCGGAGAGCGCCCGCCTCCGCAGCCTCACGGGCTGGCAGCCGCAATACGACGACCTGCCGTTTATCATCCGGACCGCCTGGGACTGGGAAAAGAAACTCCCTTAAAAAAGAGGCGGTATCCGCTGCAAAACGGCAACGTCAATATCCTGCGCGGTGATTTTCATCCTTCCTTGTGGACATACCGGGCACGGGGATCAGCGGAAAATAAATTGACATACAATCGGAATTTTCTTATATTTCAATCGAAAGACAACAACGTCTCCTCAAGAAAAAAGATGATTATGGAGGGCGCGCATGGTTTTTAAAGAGGCGGAGAGAAGGACGTGCGACAGGTTTGTCATCCCCGGCGCGACCGTCACCTACAAGAAGGATACTTTATTTCGAAACCCCGATTATTCATATTATGAATATCCCGTCTATAATATAAGCAAAGGCGGCATCAACTTTTTCTGTGATAATTCCCTGATTCACGGCGTCAGTCTTATTCTTAAATTGACCATCCCCGACGAAGAAGAAATCATCATCAGGGGAAAGGTCGCCTGGATTACAATGAACATGGGGGAAAGCTGGAAGTACCAGGTGGGCGTCCAGTTCGAACCCTACGGCGAAAAGAGAGGCCAAAACAGCCATGACATTCTGGAAAAAATCAATCTCTGGGAGGGAAAATACCGGGAAAGCGGAGAGTGATGACATCAAACTATACGGAACCCAAAGAAGCCTTTCCTTACAAACCGCCGACGGATGAGATCAAGGCAAAATACAAAGACCTTTTCGAACTGAAAAACCCCATAGACGTCCCTCTTCCCAAATTAATTTTCGATAAACTGGCGGCATTTATCATTTTAACCTGTTGTCTGCCGGTGATCATTTTATTGATGATCTTTAACTGGATCGAAGGAATTTTTATCAAGGATAACCGCGGACCCCTGTTTTTTTATTATCATGCGGTCAGCCGGGGCAAGGTTTTTAAAAAATACAAAATCCGGTTAATCAAAGTGAAGTTCATTGATAAGGAATTGCAGGCAAAAGGCGACTGGCACGCTTTCATGAATGAATGGGACCCTGAGGCAAGGACTTTTCTGGGAAAATTTGTGAAGAAATTTTACCTGGATGAAATCCCCCAGTTTTTCAATGTCCTTAAAGGCGATATGTCCCTCGTCGGCCCGCGGCCTATAGCGGTGCATCACTACGAGCGCGACCTGGCGCAGGGGAATATTCCCCGTTCACTCATCAGGGGCGGACTTCTCGGCTACGGGCACATAAGGAAGGGGACCCCCGAATTCGGCAAGCCCGAATATGAGTATGAATATGTCCACCGCTATCTTCATTATTCGCCTTTCAGGCTTCTGCTGCTCGATTTATATATCATTGGCAGGGGCATTGCCGTCATAGCCAGGGCCAAAGGGCTTTAAGGCTGCCTTATGCCGCAGGCGGATGGTTCCATATTGCCTTTCCATCAATAACCATAACCTTTATCGCGTCATTGAATACTCCCGAAGCAGTGACATCCAATCATAAAAAAAAATGACGGATAATATTAGTTGCTTGCATTTTAATGAACCATCGCCTATAGTTAGCGCCGGTTGTCTTTCATTTAAATCTCTTTTGTTTCGTTTTGCACCATTTACGCTTGGGATGTTTCCCTGATAATCACGGAAATGTCAAACAACAGTGGATCTGCAGCAGAACCGGTATTTAACCTGAAGGAATTTAAAAATGAAAGAGGAAAGAAAAACCAAGGCGCAACTCATCAAAGAGCTGGGCGACCTCAAGCGCCGGATCGATGAACTGGAAGATCGGAAGAATGAAGATAAGCCAACCGTAATACATCCGGCCGAATATGAGAGCATCCCTGGAATCAAGACCCTGACTGTCAAACACGCCGCAATAAATCCGACTGAGTATGAGAGCAGATTCCGAAATATCTTTGAAAACAGCAAAGACGGCATCATCTTTTTCGACGGAAATACACACAAGATCATCCACGGCAACAGCGCCATGGCGCAATTGATAGGATGCTCCGAAGAAGACCTGGCCGGCCGGTCCATTCCATCCCTTCATCCGTCAGACGAGTGGCCGGGCATTGAAAAGGAATTTCGGAAGCATGTCAGCGGCGAGCTTCAATTTTCAACCGGAATCCCCGTTCTCCGCGATGACGGCTCCGTCATTTTCGCGGATGTCAGTTCAAGTATGATAACACTTGATGAAAAAACTTACTTTTCCGCTTTTTTCCGCGACATCACCGACCGTAAGCGGGCCGAGGAGGAACTCCGGGAAAGCGAAAAAAGATACCGGTTCCTGACCGAAAACATGAATGACATCCTGTGGATCATGGACATGGACCTGCAGACCGTCTATGTCACCCCCTCCATGGAAACGGTGCTTGGATTCAGCCCGGAGGAGCGTACGCAACAGAATTTCCGCGAGCAGTTGACGCCGGATTCCCTGTCGATCATAACGGAAACATTATTGAAGGAGCTGGCTCTTGAAAAACAGGGCAATGCCGATTCCCGGAGGCACGTGATCCTTGCACTGGAATTCTATCATAAAAACGGCTCAACCCGCTGGCTGGAGTCGATCATCAGCGGGATTCGGGATGATCAGGGCGCTTTGACCGGGCTTTATGGAGCGTCCAGGGACATCACCGGGCGCAAACAGGCCGAGGAGGCCATCAGGAAGTCGGAAGAGAAATATCGCACGATTCTCAACACCCTTGAAGACAGTTATTTTGAGACCGACCTGGCAGGCAAAATAACCTTTGCCAATGATGCCATGATACGGGGACATGGATACCCGCCGGAAGAATTAGCGGTCATTAATTATCGCCGGTATACGGATGCGGAAAACGCCGAAATCATATTTCGGGAATTTAACCGGATATATCGCACCGGAGAATCGTTTAGGGGATTGCAGTACGAAGTGATTACCAACAAAGGCGAAAGGAGAACCGTAGAAACCTCCGCATCCCTGATCAGGGATACAGCAGGGATCCCCATAGGATTCCGCGGCATATCGCGGGATATTACAGATCTCAGGAAAACGCAGAAGGCCCTGCAGGAAAGCGAAGAGCGATTTCGCCATGCCGCCGAAAGCAGCAATGACATCATTTACGAATGCGACATCAAAACAGGTCATATTGACTGGTTCAGCAACGCCCCTCAAAGAATCATGCATCTCCTGGGGGAAATTCCGGACACCGTTGAAACCTTTCAAAAATTAATCCACCCTGACGACTATGAGCGTATCAGACAGGAAACCCGGCAACGCATACGCGACAGGCTAAGATATCTGGCAGAATATCGGGTGGTTAATAAGGCAGGAGAGATTTTCCATTTCCAGGGTTCAGGAACGGGTTTGTATGATCATAACGGGAGGGCCTATAAATGGATCGGCACGATCAGCGACATCACGGAACGTAAGAATGCAGAGGAGTCCCTGCGTCAGGCCGAGGAGAAATACCGCTCCATCGTCGAAAATGCTGTAGAAGGTTTTTTTCAGACCGATCCCTATGGAAAAATTACCATGGTCAATTCCGCCGGGGCCAAAATATTGGGCTATGATTCCCCCAAGGAATTAATGGCCGGCGTATTCGTTTTTGCGGATCATATCTATGTAAATCCGGCGGAACGTAATTATTTATTCGCTAAATTGTACCATGAAGGACAGGCAAAAGACTTCGAAATGCAATTTTATACAAAAACCGGCGCGATCAAATGGGGGTCGCTGAATGTACATTGCGTGTTGGACGATCAGGGAGAAGAGCTGTATTATGAAGGGACGATCGAAGATATTACGTCCCGCAAAAAAGCCGAAAGGGCTTTGCACGAAAGCCTGGAAAAGCTGCGCAAATCCATGGGGGGAATTGTCCAGGCCATGTCCATGACCATAGAAACGCGGGATCCTTATACGGCGGGCCACCAGCGGCGGGTGGCGGATCTGGCCCGGTCCATCGCCCATGAGATGGGACTTTCCCCCGACCAGGTGGACAGCTTGCGCATGGCCGGTCATGTTCACGACTTGGGCAAAATATCCGTCCCCGCTGAAATATTGAGTAAGACAAGCAAATTAAGCGCTATTGAATATAAATTGGTCCAGGTCCACCCCCAGATCGGTTACGATATCCTGAAAGACATTGATTTCCCCTGGCCCCTGGCGGAAATGGTTCTTCAGCACCATGAGCGAATGGACGGCTCCGGTTATCCCCAGGGCCTGTCGGCAAGCGACATATTGCCGGAGTCCCGCATCCTGTCCGTGGCCGACGTGGTGGAAGCCATCTCCTCCCATCGTCCTTACCGCCCGGCATTCGGGGTTGATGCCGCTTTGGAGGAAATCGAAAAGAACAAAGGCAAGCTTTATGATCCCGTCGTCGTGGATGCCTGTTTGAAGCTGTTCAGGGAAAACGGATACAAATTGGTGTAACTCCCGCTCCCGAAAAGCAGCGGGACATACCGGCAGCTACAGATTGAAGACACCTCACCGGGCAAAGGCATCCGTGAGCCGGAATTTCTCCACGTCGAACAACCCCTGGGCGGAAAGCTTCAATTTCGGAATGACGAGAAGGGACATGAAACTCAGCATCGTCAGGGGCGACGTCAGGTTTGTGCCGAGGGTCTTTGCCGCCTGATTTAATTCATCCTCGATTTCGGCAACTTTGCGGCCTTCTTCCATGGACATCAACCCGGCAACGGGCAGGGGCAGCACAACCTTTTCATTGCCGTCCACGACGACCAGGGCGCCCCTGTTTTTGATCACCCAGTTGATCGCCTTGACCAGACTCTCATCATCAGCGCCGACGGCAGTGATGTTGTGGGAATCATGCCCGACGCTCGCTGCCAGGGCGCCCCGCTTCAGTCCGAAGCCACGGATAAAGGCAACGGCCGGCCTGGCCTTTTTCTCATAACGGTTTAAAACAACGAGCTTCAGAATATCTCTTGCCGGATCGGCGATGACAAACCCGTTATCGACGGTCGGCGCCGCCGGTTCGCATTCCGTTACCAGTTGTCCGTCCGTAACGGCCATGACTTTAACCAGGGCTCCCGACGCAGGCATCTGAATTTCCGCATCGGCGACGGGATGGCGTTCAAAGTTATTGACGGGTTTGCAGGGTTCGGATTTGAATTTCGACTTCCCATCGGCGGCAACCAGGCGGCCCCGGATATACGTCGCTTCCACCTCCATTTTGGAGACCTCCGGAATGACGATGAAATCGGCGCTATCACCCACTTTCAGCAGACCGGCCTTCAGGCCGTAATGGCGCACCGGATTCAAACAGGCCGCACGCATTGCGGAAAGCAGAGGTATGCCGGCATCAAGCGTCCGCCTCACCATGCGGTTGATATGGCCCCCAACCAGAAAGCCGGGGTGGGCATCGTCGGTGCAAAACATGCAATCGGCGGCATGATCGAACAAGAGAGGCTGAAGATCGTCTAAATTCCGCCCCCCCGATCCTTCGCGGAGCAGAATCTTCATGCCCTTTTCGATCTTTTCTTTCGCCTCCTCGAAACCGACCGACTCGTGGTCCGTGGAGATGCCTGCCGCAATGTATCGGCTCAGGTCGTCCCCCCGCAATAGAGGGGCATGGCCGTCGATGGGTTTCTTCATGGCGCGGGCGAGAATCAGCTTTTCCATCACCTCCGGGGCATTCGCCAAGACGCCCGGGTAGTTCATCATTTCGGAAAGATAGCCGACTTCCGGCAACGTGAACAAATAGCGGATATCCTGAACCGTGATGCGCCCGCCGGCCGAGTCAAAGGGCGTGGCGGGGACGCAGGACGGCGCGCCCCAGCAGAAATAAAAGGGGACTTGACGGCCGTTTTCAATCATGTATTCCACACCGCGGACGCCGAGGACATTGGCGATCTCGTGGGGGTCGGAGACGGCGCCGACCGTGCCGTGCGTGACGGCGACGGCGGCAAATTCGGCGGGGATCAAAAGGGAGCTTTCAATATGGACATGGGCATCGATGAAGCCCGGGCAGATCAAACGATCCGGGGCGCTTTTCAGCCGGGCGACCCGCGTAATCCGGCCGTCTTCCATGGAAACCCTGCCCGGAAAAATATCGCCCGCAGCAACATCGACAATCTGTCCGCTTATGGTAAAGTCATCGCCCATGTCAGCGTTTATCGGGGACAGATTTTAAATCTGTCCCCCCCTCCCCATAATTGATTTTTCTCAGACATGCATATCCTTTCTCAAACGAAGCGACGTTATCATGACACAAGGCGATTTTCCATACAAGGGTGAAGAAGAAAAAAATACGGCAATGATGCCGTCGGAAAAAGGTACGGCAAACCGGATTTTTTTATTTGACAGAACCGGGGAACTCTATTATGTTGCCCCATAATTTTATTTTGGCTTTACGGGTTACGGCGGTTTTATGAATACATTTTATGCCCCATTCATCGATGATAATAATCGTAATAATAATTATGGGCACAATGGTGTCCATAGTGGGGCGGACGGGTATGCGGCGGCAAGCACATAACCGATAACAAAGTAAGTCCGGACAAACCCCACTATGAGACAGAGATAGTGGGGTTTTTTTATGGTTTTAATGGGCAAAATATTCCTGTTGAGTCATGGAACGGCAGAAAAAGAGGGGGAGAAAAAAAGATGCATCGGTACAGAACGCACACATGCGGCGAATTACGTAAGGAACACAGCGGGCGGCAGGTCAGGCTGTCCGGATGGATACACAGCGTCCGGGACCACGGCGGAATCATTTTTATTGATTTGCGCGACCATTACGGTCTGACGCAGATCGTTGTCGATCCGCAGCGGGAATTTTACAAAAGCGTTGAGGACTGGCGGGTTGAAACGGTCGTGTGCTTTACCGGAAACGTGGTTGAACGCACCGCCGATACGGTGAATCCCCGGCTGGCCACCGGGGAAATCGAAGTGGCGGCCGACGACATGGAAGTGCTCGGCGAAGCGGACGTATTGCCCTTCCTGATTGCCAAAGACGACAACGCCCCGGAGGCGATCCGTCTCCAATATCGTTTCCTGGATCTGCGGCGCGACCGCCTGCATAAAAACATTCTTCTGCGGTCGCAGGTGATCGCCTCCATCCGGCGCCGGATGACGGCCCTGAACTTCAATGAGTATCAGACGCCCATCCTGACGAGTAGCTCCCCGGAAGGCGCACGGGACTTCCTGGTGCCCAGCCGGCTTCATCCCGGCAAATTTTATGCCCTGCCGCAGGCGCCGCAGCAGTTCAAGCAGCTGCTCATGGTCGCGGGATTCGACCGCTATTTCCAGATTGCGCCCTGTTTCCGCGATGAGGATGCCCGCGCCGACCGTTCGCCGGGTGAATTCTACCAGCTCGATCTGGAGATGAGCTTTGTGACTCAGGAAGACGTCTTTGCCGTCGTCGAAGACGTCCTGACAGGTCTCTTTCAGGAATTCAGCGCAAAGAAAATCACGACGCCCCCCTATCCGCGCATTCCCTACCGTGAGGCCATGAAACGATACGGCACCGACAAGCCGGATCTGCGCAACCCGCTTCAGATGATCGATGTAACGGATATTTTCCGCGACACGCAGTTCAAGGCCTTCGGCGGCGTCGTCAAACAGGGCGGCATTGTCCGCGCCATCGTGGTCAAGGAAATTGCCAATCAGTCGCGGAAATTTTTTGACGATATGGTTGCCTTCGGCCAGTCCGTGGGGGCAAAGGGTTTGGGGTATATCGTCTGGAGCGACGGCAAGGAGAAAAGCCCCATCGTAAAATTTCTCAGCCGCTCCGAACTGGATGCACTCTCGGCAAAAGGCGGAATTGAGGATGGGGATGTGATGTTCTTTCTGGCGGACCGGGAGGATCTGGTTTGCGACATCGGGGGCAAGGTGCGGACGGAGCTGGGAAAAACGCTTGGCTTGATCGACGAGAACGTCTTTCATTTGTGCTGGATCGTGGATTTCCCCATGTACGAGAAAAACGAAACGACGGGGAAGATCGAGTTCAGCCACAATCCCTTTTCCATGCCCCAGGGCGGCCTGGAGGCATTGCTGACGAAGGACCCTCTTGACGTATTGGCCTATCAATACGATATTGTCTGCAACGGCATTGAACTGTCCAGCGGGGCGATCCGCAACCACGAACCGGAAATCATGTACAAGGCCTTCGAGATCGCCGGATATGCGAAAGAACATGTGGATGAGAAATTCGGCGGGATGATGCGGGCGTTCAAGTTGGGTGCGCCGCCCCACGGCGGCATTGCACCGGGCATCGACCGCATCGTCATGCTCCTGGCGGGCGAGTCGAACCTGCGGGAAATTATCGCCTTCCCGTTCAACCAGCAGGCCCAGGACCTGATGATGAATGCGCCGTCGGAAGTGACGCCGCTGCAGTTGAAAGAGCTGCATCTTATATTGGAGAAGTCAAAGCTTTAGGACCGTTGCCGGAAACCCATTTTGCTTGCCGAAAATCTTTTAACAGGGGATTGATTTCAAATCTGTCCCCACACCCGGTGAAAGGAGGCTCCCATGTTTGATTATATGATGACGAAAGAGCAAATCCAAATCCGCGACGAGGTGCGGGATCTGGTGAAATGGACGCCCCGCCAAATGATCCTTGATATGGACGCGGATGCGATCAAGTTTCCCAAAGAGTTCCTCAGGGAAGCGGGCCGCAGGAACTTGATGGGCTGCCGTTACCCGAAAAAATGGGGCGGCAGGGGAATGGATTGGGTGACGACCTGCATGATCATGGAGGAAGTGGGCACCCTGGGCTATGAGGTCGCCTGCGTTTTCGGCGTCGGCGCGGAACTGGTCTGCGACGCCATTATCCTGCACGGAACGGATGAACAAAAAGAAAAGTACGTCAAACCCCTGCTGAGAGGCGACCTTTTTGCGGCGGAATGCCTGACGGAGCCACGGGGCGGATCGGATTTCTTCGGCGCAACGACCAGGGCGGAAGACTGCGGCGATCACTATCTCTTAAACGGCCAGAAGCGCTTCATCGTCGGCGCGGAGGGCGCAGATTATTTTCTTGTTTACGCCCGTACCCATCCCGACGCCAAACCCCAGGAGGCGATTACCTGTTTCATCGTCGATCGCGGCCCCGGCGTCGAGGTAAAATATCTCTACGGCCTCATGGGCTGCCGGGGCGGAGGGACGGGACGACTGATCTTTCGCAATGTGAAAGTCCCCAAGGAAAATGTCGTGGGAAAGGTTCAGGGGGCCTACGCCGTTTTCAATACCATGATGATCCCGGAGCGTCTGGGCACGGCGTCCATGACCATCGGCGCCGCCCGCCCGGCCCTCGAGATCGCCACACAATATACGGCCCGGCGCAAGGCCTTCGGCCAGGTGATCAACCAGTTTGAGGGAGTGAGTTTTCAGGTCGCCGAGGCGGTCATGCTCCTCGACGCCGCCCGCGCCATGGCTTATGTGACGGCCCGTGCTGTCGATGACGGCGCGGATATGAACCGGGTGCGGCGGATGGTTTCACAGAGCAAGAAATTCATCACCGAATCATGCCAGAAAGTTGTCCACAACGCCATGCAGGTCATGGGCGGGATCGCCTATACGAACGTCTTTCCCATCGAGCGCATCTATCGCGACGTCCGCCTGGCGTCCATCTGGACGGGCACCAGCGAAGTCATGTCCATGGTTACGGCCCATGAATGGTATCGGGAATATTTAGCGCAAAAGGCAAAGTGCGAGACGCGGGACCATGAACTCGACGCCCCGGAAGCGTCGGATGATGAAAAAATCTATAACGATGAAGATATGTGGAATAAGGGCTGGTGATGATTCCCTAATAAGGAGCCATTAATTTGAATCCGAGGGACGGCTCCAGGCGTCGCACCGCCGTGCTCTCCGCAAGCTCAAAAAGGATGACCTCAAGGACATTCCATGTCTTGACGCCTGAACGGACGCAGCCGGTGACGGTTTCCGCATCCCTTCCGCAGGCAATGTGCATATGCAGGGAGGGCTTCCCTTCTTCATCGGGGAAAAGCGTACCCGTCCCCGCACACTCGTGGACGTTGTCAAGCGTATATTCTATCGGCGATATGGGCGTTGCACGTCCGATCAGCGGACCGACGACCAGTTTGCTCCCGACATCCACGCCGCCGCACACGATCAGGGCGGCGGCTTTGACGCCCTGATCCCGTGCGAAATTTTCTATGGCTTCATGGAGGATTTCCCCATCTTCGAGACGGATGACAAAGACGCGCCCCTGTTTTGCCTGCGAAAATTTCATGGATACGCCCCAAAAAAGATGTTTTCCCAAAATATCTCTATGGTCCGTACGTTTCCCAGAAAAGCCGGGTAATATCTTCAACCAGCGGATAGTTGGGATTGGCCCCGGTGCACTGGTCGTCGAATGCCGCCAGAGACATTTCCTCGACGCGGGAGGCGAAATCCTCTTTTGAAATTCCCGCCTCCCTTATGGTTGCAGGCATATCCAGCTTTTTTTTCAGATCTTTGACGGCCTTGATCAAACTCGATACCCCTTTTTCCGGCGTAGAGGCATCGAGGTGCAGTGCCTCGGCGATTTCCGCATAACGCTCCGCTGCCTGATGATAACGATATTTGGGATAGGCGGCAAACTTGCTGGGAAGAGACGCATTGTAGCGGATAACGGGAATCATGACCAACGCATTTGCCCGGCCGTGGGAGATATGAAATGTCGCCCCCAGGGCATGGGCAAGGCAGTGATTGAGACCAAGAAGGGCGTTGGTAAATGCCATCCCGGCGATCGTGGATGCGTTGTGAAGTTTCTCACGGGCAAGCGGGTCGGCGCCGTCTTTGTAAGTCATGGGAAGATATTTAAAAATGAGCTGGATGGCCCTGAGGGCCAGGGGATCGGTGTAATCGGACGCAACCACGGAAACATAGGCTTCAATGGCGTGGGAAAGGGCGTCCATCCCCGTGTCGGCCGTCACCGCAGGCGGTACGGTCAACGTCAGATTGGGATCGACAATCGCCACATCCGGCGTCAATTCATAGCTGGCCAATGGATATTTGTATCCCGTCTCGGAATCTGTGACGACGGAAAATGCCGTCACCTCGGAGCCGGTGCCGCTTGTTGTCGGAATGGCGATGAATTTTGCTTTTTTACCGAGCTTTGGAAAGGGGACAATCCGTTTGCGGATATCCATGAAGCGGAGCTTAAGCTCATCAAAACTGATGTCCGGTTTTTCGTACAGGAGCCACATGATTTTAGCCGCGTCAATGGGCGATCCGCCGCCGATGGCAATGATCAGATCAGGCGCGAACTTTCGAATGGCCTGGGTTCCCTTTTCAATGGCGTCGAAGGTCGGATCAGGCTGGATGTCGGAAAAGATCATGGATGCAATGCCCGCCTTTCGGAGATAGGCGTCGATCTTGGCCGTGACCCCGGCCCGGACGGAGGAACCGGAGCAGATAATCGCCGCCCGTTTGGCGTCAAGTTCTTTGACCTCATTTCCAAAATATTCATCAAGCGAACCCGCCTCGTAATAAATCGCTGCCGGAATGCGGAACCATCTCATATCAACCATCCTTCGGGTTACCCTCTTAATATTGAGCAAGTGCGTAACGGTGACGTTGTCTGTTGTAATATTTTTTCCGCCGGCGCCGCATCCCAGGGTGAGGGACGGATGAAGGCGGTTATAAATGCTTCCAATGCCGCCCAGGCTGGAAGGCGAATTGACAAGAATTCGGCCCGCATTGATGGTTTCGCTGAATTCACGGATAACCTTAGGATTTTCCGATGCAATCGATGCGGTATGGCCAAGCCCGCCGAAATGCATGAGGTCCGTGCATACCTTGACGCCTTCCTCCATGCTGTTGACGACGTAAAAGCCGAGAATAGGACTGAGTTTTTCCCTGGAGAGGGGATATTTTTCGCCCACCCCCTTGAGCGGCGCAATGAGCACCTTTGTATTCTTCGGAATATCGATGCCCGCAAGCTCGGCGATCCGCTCCGGGCTCTGACCGACCACCCGCGGCGACATGCTTTGCTTTTCGGCATCTATCGCGATGACCTCAACCTTTTTCATCTCTTTCGGCGTGAGGAAATAGGCGCCCATTTCCTTGAAGCGCCGGACGACCTCTTTCTCAATGTCCCGGTCCACGACAACGGCCTGTTCGGACGCACAGATCATGCCGTTGTCAAAGGTCTTGCTCATCAGGATGTCATTGACGCAGCACTTGATGTCGGCGCTCTTTTCGAAATAGACTGGCACGTTGCCGGGGCCGACGCCCATAGCGGGCGTTCCCGATGAATAAGCCGCCTGAACAAGGCCCATGCCGCCCGTGGCAAGAATCAGGGCCACGTTGGGGTGCGTCATGAGGGCGTGGGTCAGGTCGCGGGACGGGACATCGGTCCACCGGATCACGTAATCCGGGGCGCCGGCCTTGAGGGCGGCTTCATACATGATTTCCGCCGCTGCAATGGCGCATTTGGATGCGTTTCTCGGCGGGCTGAAGATAATGGCATTGCACGTTTTCAGTGATATGAGGGCTTTATACATGACCGTCGAGGTCGGGTTGGTTACAGGAACAATGCCGAGGATAATTCCCAAGGGCTCGGCATATTCCATAATGCCCGTTTCGGGAGAATCGGATATCAGTTTGCAGGTCTTGACATTCTTGATGTCATGGTAAACATATTCCGTGGCAAACTGATTTTTGATGACCTTATCCTCAAACACGCCCATGCCCGTCTCTTCGAACGCCATGCGCGCAAGGTCGATCCGGTGCGCGGCGCCGGCTTTTGCCGCAGCGTACACAATAGCGTCAACTTCCTCCTGGCTGTACTGGGTAAAAATAGCCGACGCTTCACGAGCCTGGGAAACCAGTTCATCCGCTATTTCCTGCGTCTTGTTCACCGCTTTTTTTAATTCCTGATTTTCCATACGGCTGTCCTTTTCGTAATTTTTCGATAGACCTATGATACCTGCAACATTTTATCAAGGCCGGCGATGATAAACACTTTTTTAACCTGGGGATCCGTGTTTACGATTGAAAAGTTACCCTTTTCAACTGCTTTGGCCACCATGAGACAAATGCGGATGAAGAAAGACGCAATGTAGTTTACGCCCCTGACGTCGAAAACAACCTTGAGGACACTCGGCGGCAGGCCGTCGGTTGCCAGCAATTTTGACGCTTCAGCGAGCTGAGCATCGACCACGGGTCCTTCCTCCGTGCAGACAAATGTATCCATGCGACCGGCAAATTTATATGTCAGGGTATGGGATACGGCATCAAAAGAGTGTTCAATCATAAATACCTCCGATAATCATCATTCGTTCATTATAAACATTTTCAGTTGCCTGCGTCATAAAGCTTCATGATCGTATCCGTGATATCCACGGCCTCGTCCATGGCAACGATCATGGATCGCTCGAAAATCAGGGTATAGTTTTCCCGCCCGGCATAGGCGGCGACCACCTTCCCGACCTCGCCGACGATCTTCTGGGTCAACTCCCGATCCTTTCTCTTGAGTTCCCCTTCCATATCCCCGCCCATGAGTTTGAACTCCCGGACCTCTTTGGCGAGTTTATCCGCCCGGCTGCGTTTAGCCTCTTCAGACATCCCGGCGGCGTCATTTTTGAACTCTTCTTCCATAGCCCGGATTTCCTTTTCTTTGGCCGCAAGCTCCGCCCGCTTGGCGTCCAGGTCTTTCCGGAAGATCTCCTGGGCATTCTTCGCAGCCTTGGAATTGCGCATGATCTTCTGCATGTCGAAGACCCCGAGTTTGATATCGCCCTTGCCTTTCGGCGGTGCTGCCACGGCTGTCATGGCCGGAATGAGCACGATAAGAATCGCCGTCAAGATGATAAGCCCCTTCTTCATTGCTTCTTTGCTCCTTTTCAATTCTTTTAGTTCATTGAAATATGCAAACAGCCCATGCATCGCACCGTCAGCCGCTTGTGTGCCGTTATGTTAACGGCTTTACAATGATGTCATTTCGAACGAAGTGAGAAATCTCTACGACTTCAGCCTGTCAGCAAAGATATCTCCCTACTGTCGATATGACCATTTATCATTGCAACACCATACTTGTCTCCAAATAAAAGTGAGCGCATGGTGTGTCTTCGCCCACTGCCGTGCCCTGGCCGGGACAATGCCTCGCGCCCGCCGCTTTTTATTAGTGTACGATCCCCGCGGCGGTTCCGGTAAAGGTCCCTGCGGCGGCATCGACCGTCCCCGCGGCCCCGCCCTGAAAGGTAATGGCGGAATGCGCGGCGTACCCGCCCTGCGGCGCCGTCAGCGAATTGGCCGGTGCGCCGCCGTCAATAATGGCGCCCCAGGTCGCGCCGAATTGCCGGATGTTGAAATCGGCGGCAATCCCGTTGCCGGCCCCTGTCGTTCCGGGAGCATAGCCGGTAAGGGCGACGAATCCCGCCTCCGGAGCTCCCGAATAAGACCCCGATACCGTACCGGACGCCCAGACACGCGGCTGCGCACCTGTGGACGGGGCAAAAAAGGTGGCGTTAAAAATTCCTTTGGAGGCATCATTTGCGCTCCCAAGATCGATGACGCCTCCGGCTACCTCGCCGCTCCCGCGCAGATCCGTCGCTCCCACCTGGAAACAGGGGATGCCGGTTGCCTTATAGAAGGCCAGCAGGGCGGCGCTGTCGCCTTTAATCGCGTCAATCTTCGCAAGGAAGGTTGCCGCATCCATCATGGCGCCCTGGGCAATGGCCTTCCAGGTGGCGTCCACGGGATTGAACGCGCCTTTGAAACCACCGCCGATCAGCGCCGTCGTTGCATTGGCCCAGTCAACCTTGGCGCCGGCAATGTGCCCTGACATGGTTGCTGCGTCGAGAGCCCACTGCACCTCATCATAGCGGTTCCAATGGATTTCGTTCTCGTTGGCTGCCGCATTGAAGGACCAGGACGCGGGCGGCTGCCAGGCATCTCCCTCCCTGTGGATGCTTCCTTCTGCGCGGTACTTCCAGATGCCCCAGGCCGGCATACCGGTAATCCATGCTTCGCTTTCCGCAAGGAAACTCACCGTTATCTGTTCCAGGGCATTCTCAGGAAAAGCGAAGTGGCGGTAGCCCGTATCGGTGATCCTGTCGTATAAGTTTGCCGCTGTAAGTTCTGCCGGCGCGGCAGCCATGTCGAGACGGTTAATCAACCCGTCGACCTCAAACAGTCCCAGGGAAGCGTCGGCTGTTCCGTTCAGCGAACCGGACAGGTATCCGACGCGCCCGGCATTGTCCCGATAAAGGGCGATCAGGTCCCCACCGGCCTTTTCCAGACGATCGACAGATAGGCCGATGAAGCCGAAATAGGCGCCGGGGGCGGCGTCATAGGTCGTGAAGGTGTTGTTTTTAAAATTGTTGCTGTAAAAATGCGCAAGCCACAGGTCGCCCTCCCCATTGAATGCGCCCATGCCCGTCGCCTGAACATCGCCGCCCGTCCAGAGGCTGCCGACGCCTCCCAGGAGCATATCCAGATTTCCTTCAGCATAGCCGTCATCGTTGAAGGCCTGGATATGAATATCACTCACAAAGGCGAGACTCTGTCCCTGCCAGGCGCCGACGCTCTGGCCGATCCAGCCGCCCGATCCGTTGGGAATGTCGCTGTCGGAAACCTCTTCATAGATTCCGTAAAACGGCCCGGATAATTCGCCCGCATAAAGCGGCGTCATGTAGCGGCCGGTCAATTGTCCGGAAATCGTTTCATCGGCTGCCCAGGTTCCGGCAATGTCGGCGAGATATACGAATCGGCCGTTCCACGGGTTGTCGCCCATACCGCCGACCTTGGCCGTCCAGGATGTTGCGCCCGCCGGTTTTCCGGAGAAGTAGTTATTGTAAGCCGCCATCAAGCTGTAGATCCCCCAGGGCAGGGGGACAACCTTGTCCAGATCATATGCCCCGGATTCCTCATAATGGGTGTAGATTCCCTTTCCATAGAAGGCGGCCTGCATCACATTGTTGTTGCTCCGGATGGTTCCCTGGCTGCCTGCAAAGGTCCCGCCTAACGCACCTTGACTTGTATTTTCATGAAAGACTTCGAGATCGGCCTGGGTCACACCCTCCGGCAAGGGTATCATGCTTGGCGTCGGCGTCAGATCGCCCTCGGCCTTCCACATGCCGATGTTGTTGTCGTTTTTGTAAAATCCATCGACGGCGCCGGTCAGCCAGCCTGCTTGTCCCGCCGCCGTTTTATAGATCGCATAGGCCTTACCGGTCATGAGACCGTCCTTCCAGATGCCCCCCGTGACGCCTGTGAAATCGGCGTCCGGAATATAGACGCCGTTAAGCATATTGCCTGCCACGGACCGTGCATCGATACTGGTATTCCAGAGGCAGGGGCCGAGATAGCCCGCACCCGAAACAGGCGTGATACGATCTTCCGCCATGAGGTTCCCGATGGCAACGAAGTGGCTTGGTCCCGTCCAGAAAGGACTCAGGCCGCCCATAAGCCCCATATCATGGGCGATTATTTCCATGTTGCTCACCTGGCTAACCGGATCATAACGATGTCCATACAAGGAATTGGATGACAGCATAGAGAAGTCCGGGACGCCCGCACCCCAGTCGCCGCTCCAGGCAAGCGGCGCAAGTTTGTAGACGCCCGTTCCTATGGCGTCATAGAGGTATCCGCCTTCCGCTTGCGGGGTATGATAAACACCCCGGTATTCAAGGCTCAGCGTCCCCAGATGCCGGCGATCAAGGTAGTAGACGGAATCGGCGCCGCTCACAGTTGTATGCCCCTGAAGGTCGTCGGTTATGGCGACGTTTCCGTAAATAAAGTGGTCTATGTCCTGTGCACTCATGTAAGGCGGGGAGTATCTGTAATGATACAAATAAATATCTTTACTGTTCTCGGCTGTCGTATTGCCATAAGTCCCGCCTTCCGTTAGGACTCCCCAGATGCCGAGGATGCCTCCTGTCGATGTCTCATAGCCCCAGACGGCCTCGTTGATGACGGAATTCGAGAAGCCCTCGCCGATGGCCAGGTTTTCCAGGATAAGGACGGGCAGGTCCGGGAAAAGCCGGAATGCACCCGAGGCGGTATATCCGGCCGTGCGGGCCAAAGTCCCTGACGCATTCAGGACGCCGCCGCTGTATGCCGCATCGTTGAGGTCGGTGCTGCTCAACAGACCGATGGACGAATCCTTTTTATAGATAGCGGTGAAAAGTCCCCGCCACGAACCGGGCATGCCTGCAAGAAAACCGTTGTAGATGCTGCCGTCAAATAAAGTGCCGCTCACGCCCGTTAAGAAGGGAACCGCCGTTTGACCTGCCGTCAAATGAATGACGCCCTGCGTTTGGCCGGGAAGAGTCGCCGATAAGGCGCCCGTTGAACCGTCCAGGGCAACGGGCTTAAAAAGATCACTGACCGTCCAGGATACCTGATCGATCACATCCGAGACATTTCCATACAAATCCTTTGCCCGGAACAGGATGCTGTTGCCGCCGAGGACAACAGCAGGGGCCGTCAGTTCCAACGTATTTCCGGCGACGGGAATCCACTGGCCGGAATTGTTGATCTGATATTCGAACGTCACCGCCGTCGTATTGGAATTCAAGGTGAACACCGTGGTATTTGAATTCGCCGGCAAAACGGCGTTCACCACCACATCCAATGCATAAACCGTCCATGATGTCCCGGAATAGTCATCGGGATCCGTGACGTTCCCATGCGGATCTTTCGCCCGGAACAGAATATTGTTGGGACCGGCCATGACGGATGAATCGGTCAATGTGAGAGTATTGCCCGCGACGGCCTGCCAGCTGGCGCCGTTGAGACTGTATTCGAAGGTAACAGGCCCTGTCGCGGAAGGTGAAGACAGATAAAACGTTGCGGCCTTTTCTTTTGTCGGCGAAACAATGTCCGTCTCCACGCTTACGGCAGGCACAGGCTCAGGTTCATGCGGCGGCTCGGTTGCCGGCGGCGACACCGGCGGCGTCGGCAGTGCGGGCTGTGCCTGCATGGTCGGCCACAGAGTCGCTGCCGGTATTCTGGGCGTCGGTTCAGGCGGTGTTGACGTGACCGTTTCCTTGTCTGCCGGCGCCTGTCCCCGTGCATCGGTCGCCGACGTATCTTCAAGATGCTGGTTTATTTCATTGACCGTTGCCCGCCGCACGACAGGGCGCGATGATGCCGTGGCGACTTCCATGACCTGCCCCGTCCCGATCTCAACGATCTGCCCCGGCGTCCGTCGATTGTAGCCGTACCCCTGCCCCCGCTCGAAGGCGAATCCGCTCAATCCATTGGAGAAATACCCGATGATGATCGTGCCGCGGACGCCGCAGATGGCGGTGGGGGTGTGGATCTCGAAGGTGGATTTCCCGGCCAGGGCATTGATGACGATTCGCGCCTTCCCGCGGAACAGATCAAAAAAACTCTTCTTCCCCGCCACGTTCTGATACTGGCTGATCCGGAGGCGGGTTTTCTCCGCAAGCCAGAGGGTATTGCCGTCGGTGAAGACCACTTCCGCCTTCGCTCCGCTTTTCGTCCGCAGCACCTCTCCCACATTAACCGGATCGGAAAGCCTGAGCGGGATAATTTTTCCATTCGTAAGCGTGACATCCGCCGCGCCTTCCAAATAAACGACCTTGCCGATCGGAGCCGCGAAAAGCACCGCCGGCATGAGGATCAAAATTGCCGTCAACACGATCAGCCGAGAAATTATGCGAGTCATATGCTGCCCCCTTGCTGTAGATAAGGTTAGAAGTGTCGTTTCCTCAATATCGGAACTCCAGACCAGCGGAAAAAATATTGCGGTTGTAGTCGTAGATAAAAATGTTTGAGTCAGCCTTCGTCCAGTTATACTGGGCCAGAACGCTCAGGTATTTGTTGATATCCCAGGTCAGACCCGCAGCGGCCGTGTAGATCCGGTCCGAACGCCTCTTGTTGTCGAAAATTGCCCAGGTGCTATTATTGAGATAGTCCTGCAGCGTTGCCTCTCCGCCGATCTGGAACTTCAGGCTTTCCGACAGGGGGATGATCGTATTGAGGGTAAAGCTGTGCGCCTGGTTGCTCCAGTTGTTCCCGTCGGCCTCATCCCTACCGTATCCATACTTGAAATTGAAGATCGCGCCGTTCCGGAAGAGCCACATCCAGCTCAGATAGCTGTTGAACCCTTTTGATGTGCGGTTCTCCGCCGGATCAAGAGGTAGCTCCCCATCCCCCTGGTAGTTGTCGTAGCGCTTGTCGGTGCAGCCGGCGTAGAGTTCCAGGATATGGTTCTGCTTTGGCGTGAGGAGAAAGCGGATCATGGGACCGGCGCTGAAGAATTCACTGTAAGGGCGGTAGGACGGCTGACGCTTCATCACATGAGTGTAATTCCCCGTAAGGTTGACGGCAACGCGTCCGAAACGGTAGCCCGGCGCGACGGACAGCGTATGGGCCAGCATGTCGTAGCCGGTGGAATTCATTTCATGGAGTTTCCAGGTGCCGGCATAGCTCGCGTTAAAGAGCCATCCGCCGGGCAGGACCGGCACGGCATCCAAACGGATGGTGTTCAGCATGGCCAGGCTCTCTTCTTCCCCCGCATCGGGAAGTCCGGGATGGCTGTCAGGCTCCGTCAGCATGTTCGTGTCGTACTGTCCCATGACATTCAGTGTAAAACGCAGGGGCCGCTCAATCCATTTCCGGTCCTCCACAAAGTCCTGATAGCGGCGGGCAAAGGAACCGAGATCGGAAAGGGGATCCTGGGTGACGGCAGCCCGGAAGCGATCCGAGGCTTTGGCATACTTCCGGTCGAGCATGTAACACAGGCCGATCTGCAGCTCGGCGGACTGGGTATAGGTTTTATCGAGGCTTTTGGATTTTTCAAAGGATCGGACGGCTTCCTCATACCTTGCCTGTCTGGCAAGCACCATACCCTTGAGAAAGGCGGTTTTGGCGGGATAAATGTTATCCTTCTCCGCCACGGCGATCCATTTGGCGGCATCATCGAACTGCTCAAGACGGTAGTGGACATCGATCAGTTCGATCAGGGCCTCTTTCAGGGGCGGGTCCATCGTGACGGCATCGGTCAGGGGGGCGACGGCTTCCGGCAGGTTGTTCAGTTGCTTGTTGGCCATGCCGAGCCAGAAGGCGGCAATGGTCGATTTCGGCATCTCCCTGCGGGCCTTTTTGAAAAGATCTGCGGCCTCCTCGTAATTGTCGGCCCCGTATTGCTTGATCCCTTCCTGAAGGCTGCCGTCCGCTTGACCGAAGGCGGCAGGGGAAACGAGGACAAGGGTCAGGAAAACGACCATGAGATGATTCATGACGGTTCGGAGAAACTTTTTCATCGCAAATCTTCCCTTTCTCATGAGAGCATGGTTGATAGAATAGAATGATTGGTAAGATATGGCTTTGTTTATTGGACGCGGGAATTATATGGATAATGAATTTATGTGTCAAGCTGATTGTAAAAAAGCTGATTGTAAAAACATGGGGAATTGACAGATTTGTGAAGAATTATTTTTTGTGATATGTTTCCGCGGCAGATGAGGAACTTTTTATTCTGCCGCGGCAAGAAGGCCATGAAGAACCATTAAAGATCGGAGTTCATTTTTGAAGCTTAGTCCTGCCATCCTGAGCACCGTTTTACAGGGAGAAAACACCAAACGCAATGTACGCCTGCTTTTCAAGTTTCTCCTGCTGCTGATCGGCATGGTGGCCGTCTTCAGCGTCGCCATAAAGACGGACGGCGTCATGACCATGATCCCCGATCCCCAGATGCCGATTCGGGAGGATGCCGAACTGATCCTGATCGGCACCTATGAGGGAGAGAAAAAATTTCTTCAATGGAACGGCGCTTAACGGGGCGGGGATTATCAGAACGGCCTTTGATTTCAAGCGGGCAGGATGCATCCTCGCGCACCATGGCAATGCCGGTGATGAAATCCACAGGGAAAACGGCGCCTTTTAAAGCGGCAACGCCTTTGAAACGAATAGACGGTAATATCCCTGTTCACGATTGATCCGACGCTGTCGGATTCAAGGCATTTTTAAAAGATTCCCAGGGGGTCAAAGCAATCAGGCGTCATTTATCAAAAACCGGTTATAGACCGGCTGCCGGAGGAATCGACAAGACTGGAAGGGCTGCTTCCGGAATGAGAAGAGGAATTTGAACATTCCGCAAAACGGCAAGTGGAAGGCCTCGAAATCCCTTGATATTACCCGCATCTTTTGCTACAAAAGCCGGCAGGTTGAGCGCTTGCCCTGATCATGAACCGTTATGAGACCTTTGAATTTCTCTGTTTTTTGTCATTGCGAGGCACGAAGTGCCGTGGCAATCTCTCCAATGATGGGATACGTATGAGATTGCTTCGCTTCGCTCGCAATGACAAAAGAGGCGTTTTTCAAAGGTCTTGCTATAACGCTACGGCCCGTGATTCATGTTTTGATGCGGCCGTCGCCTGCCGATCAGCAAAAAGAAAGGAGAATGGGACTCGTCATGATGAAGAAAATTTGGCTGTTTCTGTTAATGTTCACGGGAATTTTTTCATATTCCCTTGCCTTGGCTGAGGTCAGGGTATTCGAAAAAGAGGTCGTCGAGGCCGTCGGCCAGAACCAGCGGCGGGAGCAGATGGAAGCCTTTGCCGTCCGGAAGGCCAAACGTCTTGTCATGGAAGAGGCCGGGAGGCACCTGTTATCAATGACGATCGTACAGAATTACCAGATTAAGCAGGATGATGCGGCGGCCATCGCATCCGGCGTTGTTCAGGCAAAGATCGTCGGCAGTCCCTATGTTCAGGTGGAAAACGGCGTCCTTCTCGTCAAGGTCAAGGCGCGGGCGGATATGGATACGGACATTCTGGATCACCAGATTCAGGAGATCATGGCAGACAAGGAGACCCTGAAAAAACTGGATGCCGATTGGAGAAAAGACAAAGAAATCGAAGAGACGCTTTTAAAGCTGAAACGCTCCGAAGCCAAAATGCTGGGAAAACTCAACGCCCAGGCCCTGGTTCTCGATCAGGAGCGCGAACAGAGGCGTCTGTCTCGTGAGGAGAGGGCCGTCAGGGCGAGGGACGAATCGCTCAGGATTGAGGCGGACCGCATTGCCAAAGAGCGGCAGTTGCAGGCGCAGACGCGAATCGTTCAAACCCTTGCCGATCAGGAAAAGGCCCGGCAGGAAGAGGCGGTGGCCCTTGCGGTGGAAAAGGACCGCATCAAGCGGGCCCTGCTTGAAAACGAGCATCGCTGGAACGACCTGGCCCGCAGGGCAAAACTGACCCAGGATTCCTGGATAACCCTCGACGATGACCTGACTCTCAAGGAGGCGATGGAAGAGGCGAAAAACCTGAAGGCCGAAATCGCCGATCTCACAAAACGCCTCGATATTCAGGATAACGAAAATGTCGCGAATATCGAGAATGTCTATACCCTTGAGATTGCGCAGATAAAACCCGATCTGCCGCCGGCTCCGGACGACGCCGAAAAAACAGAAACCCGTGATCAGCGGATGAAGGATTATCAGGCCAGGGCGGACGCCGCGAACAAGGATTATGAGGCAGCGGTGGAGAAACTCAGGGCCGATAGGAACCTGAAGCTTGCCGAGGCCGGGGTCGCCTATCCGGAGCAGTCCGTCAAGATTCTGGAGCCTTTCATCCTCCGCCTTCAGCGCCTCCAGGCGCGGAAATTCGCCCTGCCCGAAGGCGCCATGACGGTTGTCCTCGGCATACAGGATACCGATAAAAGCCGCTTCCCCATGACGCTGACCTATAAAGGAGAAAACTGGCCCGCCGCCTGGGCTTGCTCCGACCCCAACCGAGCGATGGATTTCGCCAGGACGCAGACCGATCTGAAGGCGAAGGCCCTTTTCCAGCTCGAAGAGGGGAAGGAGGTTTCTTACCGCCTGACGGCGGCGCACGTTACCCATGCGGGGATGAAGGAATCCCGGGAACTTGAACTGGCCAAACCGGTGATTTTTGCAGAGATCGGCGCCTTTGAGGCGATGAGGACACAGGCCGCGGCGGCGGCAAATAAATTGAAAAAGCTGGTGAAAGACATGGAAAGGGCGGCAAAACTGCGCGCCTTCGGCATCACCAGTGAAATCATCAAAGACCCCGTTACGGGAATAGAATCCCTATTTATTGAAGGCGGCTGCTACCGGATGGGCGATACGTTCGGAGGCGGCGACCCCGGCGAGCAACCGGTTCACGAGGTATGCGTCCGGCACTTTTTCATGGGCAAATATGAAGTTACGCAGGGGCAGTGGAAACAGGTCATGGGGAGCAATCCCGCGTCATTCAAAGACTGCGGCGATGATTGTCCCGTCGAGAAGGTGTCGTGGGATGACGTTCAGGATTTCATCCGCCGTTTAAACAGCCAAAGCGGCATGCATTACCGTCTTCCGACGGAGGCTGAGTGGGAATACGCCACCCGCAGCGGCGGTAAAAATGAAAAATGGGCGGGAACGAGCGACGAGGCGTCACTGGGCGATTATGCCTGGATAGCCGGCAATTCCGGAGGCAAGACGCACGCGGTGGGCCAAAAAAAGCCCAACGGACTGGGCCTGTACGACATGAGCGGCAATGTTTATGAGTGGTGCAACGATTGGTTTGTTCGGAATTATTATGTCCAAAGTCCGAAAGACAACCCCACGGGGCCGTTTACCGGCACGAGCCGCGTCGAACGCGGCGGCGCCTGGAGCTTCGATGCGTGGTTTGCGCGCGCGTCATACCGCGTCAGGAATGTGCCGGGCCTGCGCAGTGATTCCCTGGGATTCCGGCTGGCCCTGCCCATACGTCAATGAACGGGCCGGCGCAAACCGCCGCCCTGAAATGAAAGAAGAAAAATCAGCCTATGCCGGGACCCCTTCACGGATTAAAAGTGCTTGATTTCACGACCTTGCTGCCCGGTCCCTACGCAACCATGACTCTGGCCGATATGGGGGCGGATGTCCTGCGGATCATTTCCGGCACAAGGGGAGATCCCGTGTCCTATCTGCCGCCGTTTATTCCGGGAACGGACGTCTCCGCCGTCATGTCTTATCTGGGCCGGGGAAAGCGGTGCATGAGCCTGAACCTGAAAGACGGGCGGGCAACGAAAATCGTCCGTCAACTGATCGGCCGATACGACATCCTCATTGAGCAATTTCGCCCCGGCGTCATGGCAGGACTCGCCCTCGATTATCCGAGGCTGTCGGCGGTGAACCCGGCATTGATCTACTGTTCTCTTACGGGCTACGGTCAAACGGGTCCCATGCGCCTCAGGGCCGGTCACGATATCAATTACCTGGCCCGGTCGGGGTTGATGTCCTATTCAGGGAAAAAAGAAAGCGGCCCTTCGCTTACGGGTATGCAGATTGCCGATATCGCTTCCGGTTCTCAAAACGCCGTCATCGGCATCCTGGCCGCCGTCGTCCGCAGAAATGCAACCGGCAAAGGTCAGTATGTCGATTGCGCCATGACGGACGGCTGCCTGGCCTTCAACGCCATGACTGGGATTTCCTGTCTCACGGACGGCAGGGAGCCGCAGCGCGAAGAGACCCTGTTAAACGGCGGATCTCTTTACGATTTTTATGAAACGAAAGACGGCAAATACCTCAGCGTCGGCGCCCTGGAGCCCCAGTTTCTATCGGCATTCTGCAATGTGATCGGCCGCCCCGACCTGGCCGAAAGCGGCGCCGCTCCGGAAGATGCCGCCGCAGCCAAACAGGAGGTCAGGCAAATCATCAAGACCCGGACAAGGGATGAATGGACGGCCATATTCGACCGGGTCGATGCCTGCGTGGAGCCGGTCCTCTCACTCGGAGAAGCCCTCCATGATCCCCAGACAAAGGCGCGACGCATGGTCGTCGATTGCCGGGCGCCGCAGGGCGGCAGGGTGAGACAATTAGCCTCGCCGATCAAGTTTTCCGAATCAAAACAGACCTATCGCAAGGCGGCGGTGGCCAGGGGTATCGGCCGTCACACCAGAGGCGTGCTGAAGGAATTGGGATATACGGACGCCGAGATCGCGGAATTTAAGAAAACAGGCGTCTTTGATTGACGTATCTTTTTGATAAACAATGCCTTCCGGCAAATCGGCAAAATAAACTTGACATCCATAGGTCATTGAATGTAAATCGCCCGCAGGAGGTTATGTTTATTATGAATTCAGAAGGTACAGCCGTCGTCTTTCCCGGTCAGGGGTCCCAGAGACCCGGCATGGGAAAGGACTTTTTCGATGATCTGGCCGTCAGCCGGCAGGTTTATGAGGAGGCATCCGATGCCCTCAACTGGGATGTGGCCGCATTGTGCTTTGAAGAAAATGATAAACTAAACCTGACCGAATACACACAGCCCTGCCTCGTGACGACGGAGATCGCCATGCTGAGGGGATTGCAGCACCGCTGGGGGTTTGCTCCCGCCTGTTTCGGCGGCCACAGTCTCGGCGAATTTACCGCCCTGGTCGCCGCAGGCGTTTTGCCCCTTGCCGAGACCGTCAAGATTGTCCGGGCCCGCGGCCGTCTCATGCAGGACGCTGTTCCTGTCGGCGTGGGGGCCATGACGGCGGTAATTTCAAAAAATATCAATACCGACGCCGTCCGCAGCGTCCTTGCCGGTTTGCCCGTCGATCTGGGGAACATCAACTCCGCCAATCAGGTGGTCATCAGCGGCGCGGCTGACGCCATGGCGGAAGCGCAGGAGCGTTTAACCGGCGCCGTGTCTGCGATTACAAACAATGAGCCCCTTCGCTTCGTGGCGTTAAACGTCAGCGCCCCTTTCCACAGCCGTTTCATGAAGGGAATTGAAGAGCCCTTCCAAGCGGTTCTTTCGGATATGGGACAGGGCATGAATCCCGATAAAGCCGGCAGGGTAACCTCCAATTACACAGGCGCATTTCACACCGAAAACAAAGATGATTGCGTGAGAAACCTGGTTCGTCAGTTAAGCAACGCCGTCCAGTGGAAGGCCAACATGGATGTGATGGCTTCCTCGGCGGATCAGATTTATGAACTCGGCCCGAACCGCCCTCTCAGAGACTTTTTCAAGACCATCGACGTAACCGTTTCATCCGTCATCAGCCTGTCCGCGGCTGAGAAAATATTCGATAGACAATAATGATAACCGAAAAGGAGCGAGAGGATGGACTTCAGTCTCTCAGACACACAACAGCAATATGTTGATACGGTCAAAAAATTTGTAAAAAATGAAATCGCGCCCGCCGTGATGGCGCTGGATAAGAAGCATGCCTTTCCCCGGCAAATCTTCAGCAAGGCCTGGGAACTGGGCGTCATGAATCTGTGCATCCCCGAATCCCTGAAAGGCTTTGAGGTCGATGTCGTTTCCTCCGCCCTGATCATCAAGGAATTATCCTACGGGGATACCGGCATCTCGACATCGGCCATGTGCAACGACCTGGCCAATGTCGTCATTGGCCAGCACGGGACGGAAGAACAAATGGAGCGGTTTTTAAGACCTTTTGTCGACAGGCCGGCCTTTGCCTCTTTCTGTCTGACGGAGCCGGGCGCCGGTTCCGACAACTCTGCCATGACGACTTTTATCAAAAAAAGGGAGGAAGGCGGTTATATCTTAAACGGCGCGAAATGTTTCATTACCAATGCCTCCTACGCCGATCAGTTCACCGTTTTTTGCAAGGTGGGAAAGCCCACAGCCAACTTCATGGCCTGCGTCATTGTTCCCTGCCCGCCTGCGGCGCAGATTGCCCCGGATGCCGAAATCCATGAAACCAGAGAAATCGTGTTCCCCGGGGGCGGCAAGATTATCATCGGTAAGCCGGAAGAGAAACTCGGCCAGGCTTTATCCAACACGGCTGCTGTGACCTTTGAAGACGTCATTGTCGGCGAAGATCAGGTCATCGGCGACCGGCGCCTCGGATTCAAATATGTTGTGGACGTCCTCGATTATGCCAGACCCATGGTCGCCGCCATCGGCGTCGGCCTGGCAAAAAGGGCCTTCGATGTCACCCTGGAATATACGAAAGAACGCAAACAGTTCGGCCAGAGGATCTGCGATCTGCCGGTGGCAAGGGATATGCTGGTGGCCATGTGGAAGAAGGTTGAACTGGCGGAGCTGGCGCTTATGAAAGCGGCGGTCAAAGTTCAGGAGCAGGCCCCCGACCGGGGGATTTATGCATCCCTGGCAAAGAACGCCGCCGCCGAAGCGGCCCTCTTCTGCGCCACGGAGGGGCTCCATCTGCACGGCGGGTACGGCTTCATCACCGAATACGAAATTTCCAAACTGGCAAGGGATGCACATATTATCGACATTTACGAAGGCGTCCGGGAAGTCCAGAATATGATTATCGGGCGGGAAATTCTTTGAAAAAATTATATCTTCACGGCATAGGACATTTTCATCCGGAAAATGAAATCACCAACCGGTTTCTGGAAGACCTCGATATCGGGACGACGGACGACTGGATTATGGAGCGCGTCGGAATCCGGTCCCGGCATACGGTGCTGCCTCTCGATTATATCCGAAAGACCAAAAACCGGGACATCCGGGGCGCCTATGAAGCGGCCCTTTTTACAAATGCGCAGACGGGTGCGGCGGCAGCGCGCCTGGGCCTGGAGCGGGCGGGCCTGAAGCCGGAGGATATCGGCATGGTCATTGCCGGGTGCAGCGCGCCGGATAATCTGATTTCAGCGGAGGCGGCCTCCACCGCCGCTGAGTTGGGCATCGAATGCCTTTGCTTTGACGTGAATTCGGCCTGCACGACATTCAGCGTCCAGATGGATTTTATCAACCGCATGATGCCGGAGACGCTGCCCCCGTTCATATTGGTGGTCAATCCTGAAATCGTTACCTGCTCCGTCGATTATTCGGACCGCCGGAACGCCGTTCTTTTCGGCGACGGCAGCACCGCCGCCGTCGTATCGGCGTCCGTCGCCGCGAACCGGTATTTCAGCGGCTGTTACAGCCAATCCAAACCGTCGGACTGGCAGAAGGTCAATATCCCGCGCACGGGGTTTTTCAATCAGGACGGCAATGCCGTTCAGGGATTTGCCATCCGCAAAACGACGGATTCCCTGAGGAAGATCATCGAATCCTGCGATGTGTCTTCAAACGTGTTGAAATTTATCGGTCATCAGGCAAATTACAGCGTTTTGAGGACCGTTTGTGAGCGGGCCGGCATTGATGAGCGGAATCATTGGCATAATGTCGTGGATTTTGGAAATACCGGCACCGCCGGGACGCCCTCCGTGTTAAGCCAGCACTGGGACGAGCTTCGGCCGGGGGACCGCGTGGCCATTTCTCAGGTGGGTTCGGGATTGACCTGGTCCCATATGTTGTTGACGATAGAGTGACAAATATGCAATACGACGAATTCAGAACACGCAACCAATTCGATCTGGAGGAGCTGATCGCTTTTTCCTACGGAACCCTGGTGGATGATCCGCCCGCCGGATTCGACGGCCGGCTGCCGGCGCCGCCTTTTTTAATGATCGACCGGATTTGCCTCATCGAGAGCAAGGGAAACAAGGGATCGATCGTTGCGGAGCAGGACATCCGCCTTGATGCCTGGTACTTCCAGTGCCACATGCCGGGGGACCCCGTCCAGCCGGGATGCCTGGGCGTGGATGCGATCTGGCAGCTCCTCGGTTTTTATTGCATCTGGAACGGAGCAATGGGGACAGGCCGCGCTCTGGGAGCGGAGGAAGTATTTTTTAGCGGGCAGGTTCGGCCCTACAATAAAACGGTCCGTCACGAAATTGACGTCAGGCGCTTTGTCCACTTGAAGGAATCGGGCGCCACCATCGTCATCGGGAATGCAAAAAGTTTCGTCGACGGCCAGTTGATTACGGAGATCAAAAATGCCCGGACCGGCGTGTTTCATAACATTGCCTATCCGGATTATCCCAGGAGGTCGGTCAACTCCGTGGGAGGAACAATGAGTGTAGAATGATGACGGAAAAACGGGTAGCTATCGTGACAGGCGGCGGCAAGGGCATCGGAGCGGCGTGCTGCCGCGCCCTGGCCAAAGAAGGCTTTTTTGTGGGCATCCACTGCCGCAGCAGCGTCGATCAGGCAAAGGCGGTCCTTGCAGCATTGGGCGACGGCTTTATTCTCCAGGCCGACCTGGCGGATGTGGATCAGGTGGAAGCCATGACAGCGGAGATTAAAGCTCAGGCCGGCGGCGTCGACGTTCTGGTCAACAATGCGGGTCTCTCGATCAACGCCGACATCAATTCCATGAAAATCGAGCAGTTCGACGCGCAGCGGGCCATTGTCCGGGGCGCCTGGTATTTGACCAAACGCATCGTCCGGCTGTTTATGCTCCGGAAGAACGCTGGGCGCATCATCAATATTTCCAGCGTCGTCGGCCATACGGGCAATGCCGGCCAGATCCCCTATACCATGGAAAAGGCGGCCCTCGATGCCTTTACAAAGTCGCTGGCCAAGGAGCTGTCGGGCCGTAATATTCTGGTGAATTCCGTTGCTCCCGGATTTATCGATACGGATATGACCCTGGATCTGCCCAAAGAGATACAGGATGCCATTATGGCGGGCATTCCTTTGGGGAGAATGGGAAAGCCGGAAGAAGTCGCCGATGTTGTCGCCTTTCTTGCGACCCGCGGGGCCTATATTAACGGCAGCGTCATCCACGTCAACGGGGGGCTCTATGGCGGCTGATCGGGAAACGATGGATCAGGTGCTGAACGCCGTGCCGCAGCAGCGTCCGTTTCGTTTTATCGATTCGATACGGGAACTGGACGATGAGCATTGCGTCGGTACGTATCGTTTTCGAGAAGACGAATTTTTTTATCGGGGACATTTCCCCGATTTTCCCGTGACGCCGGGTGTCATCCTCATCGAAACGTTGGCCCAGACGGGCGTCGTCGCCTTCGGCATCTACCTGACGATGAGGCAGATGAACATGACCGCCGAGCAGACGAAAGGCATTACCACCCTCTTTACCATTGTTGAGAACGTAGAGTTTTTAAAGATCGTCGAGCCCGGTGAAGAGGTGATTATGATCGGTGAAAAGATATATTTTCGGAAGGGGAGTTTAAAATCCCGGATCCGGATGGAGACCCCGAAAGGCGAGATCATTTGCAGCGGCGTTCTGGCCGGCACGGGCGCCCGTCTGGAAAAATAGGCAGGCTTTTTTTTAACGAGGGTATTCATCAATACATCTATAGAAGGAGACAGGAACAGGTGAAAAAAAGAGTCGTCATCACTGGGATGGGGGTTGTTGCCCCGAACGCTTACGGTTTGGAAGAGTATGAGCGCGCCCTGCGGGAAGGCCGGTCGGGTATCCGGTTTATTCCCGAGCTTCAGGCGTTGAATTTCGCCTGCCAGGTCGGCGGCGTCCCGCAGCAGTTCGACGAGATACGCAAAGGATACTTCAACGACGAAAAATTGATTTCCATGAACGACAATATCGGGTTCGCATCCGTTTCCGCCATCGACGCCTGGAGGGACGCCGGATTTGTCGTTCCTGAAGCGGGCGATCCTGCCGTGCACTGGGATACGGGCGCAATCATCGGTTCCGGCATCGGCGGCATGGATACCATCGTCAAAACCGTGGTGCCCATGGTGAATGACGGCAAGGTCAAACGGCTGGGCAGCACGATTGTCGAGCAGGTCATGAACAGCGGCACCAGCGCTACTGTAGCGGGGCTGCTGGCCCTGGGGAACCAGGTGACCTCCAACTCGTCGGCCTGCAGCACGGGCAACGAAGCCGTCGTTGATTCCCTGCTCCGGATCCGCAGCGGTTTGGCCACGCGGATGCTGGCAGGGGGTTCCGAAGGTCCGTCGCCCCACATCTGGGCCGGTTTCGACGCCATGCGCGTCATCGCCAGAAAGTACAACGACCAGCCCGATAAAGCCTCCCGTCCCATGAGCGGCTCTGCCAACGGTTTCGTCCCCGGCTCCGGCGCGGCGGTTCTGGTTCTGGAAGAATTGGAGACGGCTCTTGCCAGGGGCGCCCGCATATACGCGGAAGTGCTGGGCGGCTATGTCAATTGCGGCGGCCACCGAAACGGCGGCTCCATGACGGCGCCGAACCCGGAAGGCGTTCAAAAATGCATCCGGGGCGCCATTTCCGATGCAGGCATCGATCCCGGCGAGATCGACGCCATCAACGGTCATTTGACGGCGACTTTTGCCGACCCCGTTGAGGTGGGCAACTGGTCAAAAGCATTGGGAAGGGAACCGGGAAATTTCCCCTATATCAATGCGACCAAATCCATGGTCGGCCACTGTCTCGGCGCGGCAGGCGCCATTGAATGCGTCGCCGTTGCGCTGCAATTGCATAAGGGGTTTCTCCATCCCTCGATGAATTGCGAGGACGTCCACCCGGACATTGCCGCTTTCGCAGACAGGATTCCGCATGCGACGATTGAATATCCGGAGCTTCGTATTGTCATCAAGGCCGGGTTTGGTTTCGGCGACGTCAACAGTTGTATTGTCTTTAAAAAATGGGGGGCTGAATAATCGGCCGCAAGGCCGTCCGATCAATGCGCAAGAGGGGCTGCCGTGTAAAAAATGCGGCATTATAATAACTATTTAAGGAGAAGAAAATGGAAGAGAACAAAATTTTTGAAGAGTTTGTCAACATCCTGAAGCTGTACGCAAAAAACGAGGACATGCTGGCAAAGGCAACTAAACAAACCCATATCCTCGATGACCTGAAAGTCAATTCGGCCCGTCTGGTTGACATCATCATTAAATGCGAAGACGTTTTCGGCATTGAGATCGACGACGATGATGCCGACAGAATCAGAACCATCGGCGATGCCATTGACGTAATAAAAAACAAAGTGAGTTAATCGCATCCGATGAGTCCTAAGGGGAAATATCCGCTTTCCTTTCAGTATTATCTGGGCTGGGTCAGCGCCTTTCTGCTGGCGCCCCTCATGTATCTCCTGATCCGGCTGGTCGGTTACCGGATCAGAAACGTGGGGAAAATCCGGAAATACTGTCTGGAACGCTTTAAAGCGCACAGGGGGCCGTGGATCATATGCGCCAACCATCTGACGATGATCGACTCCATCATTCTTGTGTACGCCCTGGCGCCTTTTTATTATTTTCCGATAAACTACCGGCTCCTGCCCTGGAACCTGCCGGAGAGGGCAAACTTCAGGAAAAACACTTTGCTCACCGTTTTGACCTATCTGACGAAGTGCATCCCCGTCAGCCGGGGGGGCAGCAGGAAGGACGCAAAAGCCGTACTGGATAAGTGTCTCTATCTTTTAGGGAAAAATCAGCCCGTCTTGATATTTCCCGAGGGAGGACGAACCCGCACCGGCCGGGTCGATGTAGAGAATTTTTCCTACGGCGTCGGTTATTTCATCGAACATTGTGCGAAAGCCAAGGTCCTGTGCCTCTATCTTCGGGGAGATCATCAGGATGAGTACAGCAATCTTCCCCAGTGGGGCGAACACTTTACTGCCGGCGCGGAAGTCCTGGAGCCTGTGCATACGGAACTGTCCGGTTTGCGGGCGCAGCGCGCGTATGCGGAACAGATTGTCAAACAACTGGCCCGGATGGAAGAGTCGCATTTCGCTTTTCGGAGCCACAGAAGCGGAAGCCCCGCAGAATCCAAGGAACAGATGAAAAATACCGCCTATGCCGCCTCCGTCGCACCCTCGCCTTCCATGAACCGGAACAGCCGTTAAACCGAGAGCCTTAAATTTCCGTTTTTTCTGTCATGGCAAGGCGCGGATTGCTGTGGCAATCTCTTATATTATCGGACATTTACGAGATTGCTTCGCATCGCTCGCCATGACAAAAGAGGCGTTTTCAAAGGTCCCAAACCGATCCATAGATCAACCGCCCTATTTTAAGGAGAAGCGTTTGCATCACGTCGGCAACGATATTGTGGATTTAACGAATCCGCTGAATGTAAAAAAAATCGACGATCCCCGGTTCATCAAACGCGTCCTGACGGCGGCGGAACGGGAGCAGCTCACGGCGTCCAAATACCCGCTCGAAATCCTCTGGTCCTTCTGGGCGGCAAAAGAGACGGCCTACAAGGTCTGCCGCAAACTGGATCTCCATGCGGCCTTTTCTCCCCGCCTTTATCAGGTCAGCCTCGATGAGGCGGGGGAACGGCAGGGAAAAAGCGGCATCGAAGGCCGCATCCTTGCCGGCAAGGTGTCGGCAACATGCGGAGACATCCGGATCCGGGTGATGATCAGCCGTGAATATGTCCACTGCATGGGAACGGAAGGGACATCCGGTCTGGAATCGATGGTCTGGGAGGTCGGCCGTATGGAAGGGCCGGAATCAGAGGCGGATGAATCGTCTTTCGTAAGAAATCTGGCCATAAAGGGTTTATCGATCCGTCTCGAAAAACCGCCGGATGCCATAGAAATAAAACGCTTCAAAAGCGACGGAGGGCTCGGACCGCCCTTTGTTTACATTGAAGGAAAGGCAGCGCCCATTGACATCAGCCTGAGTCACGACGGGCCCTTTGCCGCTTACGCCTTTACCAAAATATCCCCGTTTTATTGAGTTGACATGACAGGGATAAAATGGTTTGATTCCTGCCTGAAAATCGCCGGGAAGGACAGCAAAAACCCCGTGAATATTCTCCTGCAATTTCATCTGCCTGAATCATCACCGGTATTCAGGCAGAAAAATTTATCGCAACGGATGCATCAAATGGTTCGTTTTTTATTGCTTCGGGGATGTTCTTTTGAATCCGCAAGGCGTAAGGCGTAAAAAACCATCCGGATTGACGATGTTTATGATGAAATGGAAAGTGAGGTATAATAAAAATGATGCATCTTAAAAAATGGTACGGGTTATGGGTTGTTTTTCTTTGGCTTTCAATCATTGCAGGCTGCGCTTCCGGCGCCGCGAGCCGCACACCCGCCTCGGTCCCTGAATTTCGGCCCGGAATGCTGACGGGCTATTTGGACATGAAAACCATTGTCGGCAGCAGCGCCGCTCTGGTTCCCCCGCCGCCGGCTGAGGGATCGGCAGCCCGGTCCTCCGACGAAGAATACAGCAAACGCAATCTCGCCCTGCGCCATACGCCCCGCTGGGATCTGGCTGCATCGGACGACAATTTGAAATTTCCCGAAGCCGCCGGCGCCTTTTCCTGCGTACTGAACGTCCCGATCACGGAAGAACAGACGCCTTACCTCTACATGATTCTGCGCCGAACGCTCACCGATGCCGGTCTTTCCACCTACGGCGCCAAGAATAAGTATAAACGCCCCCGCCCCTTCCTATCGAATAAGGAGGACATCTGCAGCAGCTACACGAAAGAAAGAATGGCAAAAGACTGGTCCTATCCGTCCGGCCATGCAGCCATCGGCTGGGCCTGGGCGCTCATCCTGGCCGAAATCTCGCCGGAGCAGGCCGATGCAATTCTGGCGCGGGGCCTGGCCTTCGGAGACAGCCGCAACGTATGCAACGTCCATTGGCAAAGCGATGTGCTGGCAGGCCGCATGATGGGCGCCGCCACCGTCGCGCGTCTTCACGGCGATCCTGCATTCCTCGCCGATCTGGCAGCGGCCAGGGCCGAGGTTGCCGCCCTTCGCGCCAAAGGTGCCAAACCGGCGGGCAACTGCGCGGCGGAAGCTGCAGCCTTGGCCATACAACCCTGAAAGTCAGGCCGTCGGGTTTCGGCGGAAGACGTCCCGCCGAAACCTGACGGCTCGGGATAAAAAAAGGGGGGCAATGACGATGGGTTACAAAATCTTCGGAACAAGCGAGAAATTCCTCGGTGAATTCATCGCCCAAGATCGGAATCACATCGTCCTGGCCACAAAATATACCGGGACCATGTGGGGCCGCGACGTCAACGCGTCGGGAAATTCCCGCAAGAACATGACGGCCTCGGTCCAAGCCAGTCTGAAGCGGCTCAATACGGTAAGCGCCATAACGCCGGGCTTCCCCCATAATATGCTGGCGCGCGAAGCCGAAGCGAGAAAGAAAAAAATTCTGAATCATCGGGAATGGTATACGGGTTAGCACGTCGGACTCCACATGGACGGGAATACAGAAAAAGGTAAATATTTGAACGTTCCTCATGAATGATCATCCGATAAATAATTTAACTCCAAGATATCTCCCCTGGGTTGCGCTGGGAATTATTCTTGTTTTAACGGCCCTTTTGCGCATCTCCATGTTTCAGATGCCCCTGGAAAGAGATGAAGGCGAGTTTGCTTATATAGGTCAGCTCCTGCTTCAGGGTATTCCACCCTATCAACTAGTACCATGTAACGCCTATAAGTTCGGATAGAGGCGTTTCAGTTTAATTCGAGCATCATGTGTCGTAAATTGCCAGGAGATTTT
>JAFGHS010000093.1 GCA_016930075.1 Deltaproteobacteria bacterium | reverse complement strand
GAATAGCCGCCGTTGTCGATCATCAGGACGATCTTGAGGCGGTCGAGGAGCCTGCGGTCGAATACAATCTCAATCTCGCCGGCATTGCGCATGGTCTCATAAATGGTCTTGTCGATATTGACCACATCCATCGGCCCCGTCGGAATCATATGGCGAAGTCTCTTGAGGGCCTCGCCGATCTGGTACACGGAAAGCGGCCCCTCCTGCGAATATTCCTTGTAACGCCGCTCCAGAGCTACTTTTACCGCCGATTTGCCGCCCTGGGTGCCGCCGATGCGCATGCCTGTGGGGTGTTTTCCCATATGTCCCAAAGGCGACGTCCCCTTGGTGCCGATCCACTTGTCCCCGCCGTGATGGGCTTCCTTTTGTTCTTTGAGCTTTTCCAGGAAATAATTGATCAATTCTTCGATGGAAAGCTCTGCCAGTTTCTTTTTATCGATCCCCAGGGCCGCCGCAAGATCATCCGGCGATCGCAGCCAGTCTTGCAGCATGGCTTTGATCAATTCCGTCAATTCCAAATCCGTGGGTTCGTGAAGCGCTATTCCCCGGAAATACAGGCCGAAGATTTGATCATACGTATCGAAATACCTTTCGCTCTTAACAAGAATGGAACGGCCGGCCGTATAAAAATCGTCGAGGGACGTGATCAGCCCCATGCTCAGGGCCTTCTGCAGCTTGAGAAACGATGTGGGCGTGACGGGGACTCCCTTGTCTCTTAACTTATAAAAGAATTGTCCGAACAAGTCGCCACCTCACTTACGCGCCCGCGAGAGCTGCAGGGCTGCCGAAACGAGATCGGTGCTTTTCTTGTACAGGACGCCCATGTAAGGCACTTCTCCTTTTTGCAGCGCCTTCAGGTCGAAATCCGGATCGGCCCGAAGGGCTCTGATCCAGTTGATCAACTCACGGGTGGCCGGCTTCTTCTCGATGCTGCGCAGTTCCCGAAGTTTATAGAAGTTTTCAATGCAGGCATCGGCCAGATCACGGCTCAAATTGGGGAAATGGACATTCAGAATGAGCTGCATCACGTCGGCGGTTGGAAATGCGATATGATGGAAATTGCAGCGTCCCAGGAAAGGATCGGAGAGGTCCTTCTTGGCGTTGGACGTGATGATAATAACCGGCCGGTGTTTGGCGGAGATGGTCTTGTCAATCTCCATAATGTCGAACTCCATCTGATCGAGGATATCGAGCATATCGTCCTGAAAATCCGTATCCGCCTTGTCGATCTCATCAATGAGAAGCACTGTCCTCTGATCGGCGACGAAGGCCTGACCGATTTTGCCCATCTTGATGTATTCTTCGATGTTGCTGACATCCCGTTTGGAATCGCCGAAGCGGCTGTCGTTCAACCGCGTCAGCGTATCATATTGATACAGGGCGTCCACCAGTTTCATGCTCGATTTGACGTTCAGGACGATCAATGGCATCTTGAGACTCTCGGCGATGGCGTGCCCCAGCATCGTTTTACCCGTACCCGGTTCGCCTTTTAGCAACAGGGGCATTTCGAGGGCGATGGATACATTGACGATCTTTGCTAATTCTTCGTCGAGGACATACTTTGAAGCCCCGCGAAATTGAAAAAAACCATTATCACTTGACATAGTTAACTCCGTTTTATATTTTTTTTTGTTGAATCACTTTATTTTTTTAAGCCAATCCTTCATCTCATCGGCCTGATAGGCTTCCTGCTGCACCGTGAGATCCATCTTCATGACCAGACCCGCATGTTTTTGAAGTTCCTTGTCCGCCCGGAGCTTCTCATGGCGAGCGCGGCCCTTGTCGACATCTTCCAGCGCCCTCTGCAAGGCCAGACCAATGGCGAGACTTCGATCGATCTTTCCCAACTTCAGCCTTGGAAGAGCGCCATCTTCGGCTACCGCTTCAGCAAAAAGGGCAAGCTGTTTCATTTTTTCCATAGCCTGATCCATGAGTCCCCAGCCTTTGATATCTTTCTTCTGAAACACCCAGGACATGCGGATATGCTGCCACATTTCCCTGTATTTGGCGGCCAGTTCCTTCTGCAATTTTTCCATGAAGGCCGCAGGCAACTCCGGGCTGTCGCCGCCAGGAGCGCTTTTCGCAGCTTTCGGCGATAACTTGTCGAGCATCCGCTGGAAACGCCTTGCATGAATAGCCGACTCCCAGGCCTCCCGCTGCAAGACGCGTTTGATATGGGGATCGGAAACCTTATCCGCTTCGGCATTGTAGTGAGGGATTAATTTCTCTTCGTAGGCGACATACGATTTTAGCATTGTTGCGCGGCTGGTGGAATCAAAGGGATAAGGCCCCGGCTTCAGGTCCGGTTCGCCTCCCAGACGACAGATAATCATCCCCAGCCAGTGCATATGCCACATCTCTTCCCGGGAACGGGATAAAAGGCTTGCCCCCGTGGGGGTATCCTCACCCTCCTGATAGGCATGAATCAGATAGCGGATAATCGCCGCATGTTCGTCGGCAAGATCACGATTGAGCATGGTGATTAATTCTTCATTTTTCATGGGCATCCTCCCGGAATGGTATTCTTTGCGGATAATATTTTCCAGACTCACCGCCATCTCCTATCATAACTGCTGCAATAAATCGAGCCGTATTTATAAGGAGCAGGGGCGGGGATTGGGGGTCAGGGGTATACACAATACCAGGCATCTTTACGGGCATGCTGATCCCTATGATTCTCCAGAGCAGCAGCGCCACCATCGGTATGGTCATTGCCTTTGCATCGACGGGACTGCTTGATTTTCCCTCATCGATATTCCTGTGAAGCCACGGCCGAAATGAAAGGCCTCTTCGATAAGACGGAAATCCTGATGAAGCACACAAAAACCGCTCTTGAAAAAGATGACGAAAAAGCAGCCCTCATGACGCTGAACATCGAAAGCGAGATTTTTTTGCTCATTGATCAATACAAACTCAATCACCTCAAGCGTCTCTAGGAAAGAGACTGCACCACCCATGCAGGCCTCGTCTTCAACGACATCCTTACCGACATTGAAAGAATCAATCATCATCTGTGTAATATCACAAAAGGCATTCTGCACAGAGGCAAGCGGTAGGCAGGGCGGACGAATTCTTTTATTCTGCGGAAAAAGCTTTATTGACGATGTTTTGAGCCTCTTCTTCAATCATCTCCAAATGTTCCTGACTAAGAAAACTCTCTGCATAAATTTTGTAGATATTTTCCGTACCCGAGGGGCGGGCGGCAAACCAGCCGTTTGCCGCGACGATTTTCAAACCGCCGATATTGGCATTATTGGCAGGCGCCCGCGTTAACACCGCATTAACGGGTTCGCCGGCAAGCTCTTTAACCGTCATTAATTCCGGGCTAAACCTCTTGAATGCCGCCTTCTGCTCCGCTGTGGCGGGAACATCCAAACGGTCGTAGAAGGATCTGCCGAACTGATCCTCAATCTCCCGGTAGAGAACAGCCGGGTCTTTGCCGGCCTTTGCCGTCATTTCACAGGCTAAGAGATCCATGATGATGCCGTCCTTGTCCGTCGTCCAGACCGTGCCGTCCTTTCTGAGAAATGAAGCGCCCGCGCTCTCCTCGCCACCAAATCCGCAGGAGCCGTCCATAAGACCGGGGACAAACCATTTGAAACCGACGGGAACTTCCATAAGGCGTCTGTCCATAGAGGCCGTTATACGGTCGATCATGGACGTTGATACGAGAGTTTTTCCGACGGCTGCATCTTTTTGCCAACCCGGCCGATGCTCAAAAAGATACTTGACTGCCGCCGATAGATAATGATTGGGGTTCATAAGTCCGGCGCCTTTTGTCACAATGCCATGTCGATCGGCATCCGTATCATTCCCGAAGGCGATATCATATCGGTCCTTTAATTTTATTAAACCCGCCATGGCATAAGGTGAAGAGCAATCCATGCGTATTTTCCCATCCTTATCCAGCGGCATAAAGGAAAAAGCCGGGTCTGTCACCCTGTTTACAACATCAATATCTATTCCGTAACGATCGACGATCGGGTCCCAGAAATCTATGGCCGCACCGCCCAAAGGGTCCACGCCGATCTTGAGTTTCCCTTCCGCCGCCGCTTCCATATCGATAACATTCTGAAGATCTTCAATATAGGGAATCACGTAATCATATTCCCGGATCGATCCCGATTTTAAAGCTTTTTCATAGGACATCCGGCGTATTTTTCCCAAACCGCCTGCCAGCAGTTCATTTGCCCTCGTTTCAATCAAGCGGGTTATTTCCGTATCCGCCGGGCCGCCGTCAGGGGGGTTATATTTGAACCCCCCGTCTTCAGGCGGATTATGGGAAGGGGTAACGACAACACCGTCGGCAAATCCGCGGACTCTTCCCTTGTTGTACGTCAATATGGCATGGGAAATGACGGGGGTGGGGGTGTATCTGAAGCCTGCCTGGATCATGACGTTGATCTTTTGGGCGGCAAAGACTTCTATTGCCGTCATTAGTGCCGGCACAGACAACGCATGGGTATCCATACCCAGAAAAAGGGGGCCGCTGATTCGTTTTGATTTTCTGTATTCGCAAACAGCCCGGCTGATCGCCAGGATATGCCCCTCGTTAAAGCTTTTCTTCAGCGATGAACCCCTATGCCCAGAAGTCCCGAAGGCAACCCGTTGGGCAGAATCGTCAATGTCGGGTTTGAGTGTGTAGTATGCGGAAATAAGCCGGGGAATATCGGCAAGCATGGCTCTGGGCGCCGTTTGACCGGCAAGTTCATGCAGGATCACTTTTCTCATCATCCCTTTCCCCCCGAAACAAAACAACCACCGGCGATTAGCCGATGGTCATTTTGCTTTAATCGTTGATCTGCCTCCCCTGCCTGAGGGAGCGTTTGCTTAATAAACCCTGTTCTATTTTCTTATGAAATAGGATACCGCAGCTTCAACACGGCGATTTTTTGCTCTCCCGATCTCTACACGGTTATCATAAACCGGCCTCGATTCGCCGTAGCCCTTTGCCGTTAATCTTTCGGCATCAATGCGGAACACATCGACCAAGTAAGTCCTGACGACCTGCGCCCTTCTTTCTGAAAGTTTCTGATTATACTCATCACTGCCCACATCGTCCGTATGACCTTCGATTTTCAGATTAATTTCCGGATTTTTCTTCAACACATCGGCAAATTGCTTCAGCTCGTCATGATACATGGGCTTCACGACTGCCTTGTCAAAATCAAACTTGATGTTGATGGTCGCACGGCCCCGCTCAAGAATTTCTTTTTCCACGCCTGAAGCGGCCGCCGCAGGCTTTTTCAACTCCATCACAGGCGCCGCCGCGGTCTTGGCGCAATCCTCATTGCTCAGCGCCGATT
>JAFGHS010000092.1 GCA_016930075.1 Deltaproteobacteria bacterium | reverse complement strand
GCCACCATGTCCACGTCATTGGGCGTGGACACTTTTACGGATACCAGGGCCCGGGGATTCATCTCCTTGATCCAGTCGATGTGCTTCTTATGGTCCTCGATGGAGTAGACCGAATGGAAAGGGAAGGGAGAAAACAGGGACGTCCCCTTCACGGCCTCCCGCATGCGGGCCACGCTTTCCGTATTTTTTTCTCCGAGCAGGTGTCCGCCCAGACCCGGCTTGGCGCCCTGGGCGTATTTGAATTCGACGATCTTGACCCGCTGGATCGTCTCTTCCCGGACGCCGAAAAGACCTGTAGCCACCTGTGTGATGACGTGCTCGTCATAGGGCTCCAGCATTTCGGGATAGCCCCCCTCGCCGGTGCAGGTAAAGGTATTCCAGACCGTCGCATTGTGGGCTTTGGAAATCATCGTCGACAGACTCACGGACCCGAAGGACATGCCGCCGCCGTAGACGGGCGTCGAAATCACGATGTCCGCCCGGCCGTCGTCGCGCCGGTTCAACGGGATTTCCGTCGATATGTCGTGCTTGTCGATCTTCGGCCGGCCCGGCGGGAACTTGAAGCGCAGTTTGTCGAAGCCGCCGCCGGAATTGCCGATGTTGTACTCCAGGTCCCTGCGCTCCGGGGGATAGCCCGTCTCCGCCATGATCCAGGTCCCCGTGATCATGTCCGCCGTCCATCGCGGGTCGCCCAGGGTTTCATACATGGGATTGAGTGAAAGGCTCAAAGCCTTGCGGGGACATTTGGCCACGCAATAGAAATCGTTTTTTTCACATTCAAAGCCGATGCATTTGTAGTCGATCGGTTCGCTCATTTTATTGTGGCCTTCGAGGCGTTCATGGACGCCGTAAGGGCACGACTTGGCGCAGGTCCCGCAGTTGATGCAGTCCGTGGTCCGGGTGACTTTGTATTTCGGCACCTGGTGTCTGAATCGCGAAGGCGTATGTTTTATTTTGACAGTTGATGGTTTCATAGTTTTTAAGCTTCTCTATTTTTAAATAGTTGTCCGAAGGTTTCCTGATCAATTTCATCAAAGAAGATGGCCCGTCCCGTCTCCCCGCGCAGACGCCGCGCTTCCCGAATCCCCATGGCCCCCATGACCTCCAGCAGTTGCGAATGCCAGGCCCCCATGAGATTGACGATGCGCTGTTTGATCGTCCGGCCCGGAATCTTCCCGATCCCATCGGGGAGAAGGAGCATCATTTCCGGTTCTTCATAGAGCCGGGCCCCAAGGGCGATCAAGAGCGGCAGATCGACAGCCGTCAAATCGGCGCCGCAGATCATGGCCTTGGGGACATGCTCGGCCATGGCAATGCCGCCGGAGCAGATGAGCGTCACCTCGTCGCGGATGCGGTTTTCCACCAGTTTCAGATGGACGTCGCGGATGATGTCCTTGATGAGACGCGGCTGCGAATCTGCCGATCCGTTTATCCCTTTGCCGTGATAATCGGCCGCGACATGAACAATTTCCGCCCCGGCAACGGTGAGCTTCAAGACCGTATCGGCAATATTCTTCGTCGCTGGAACCCGGACAATGATCAAGGCCTTGCCGATTGCTTTGATCTTGTTTTGTATGGAAGGCAGATCAGCCGCCGGAGCATCACCGTATTCCAGGGCCACAACCCGGGCTTTTTTTATCAAGCCCTCATATTTTTCGATGTCCTGCTGTGCAAACCGGGGGATGATGTTTCCGATCTGTTTTTCCACATCGGGCGTCACGGCATCGGCAGGCAGAGCAATAAATGTATTGAGTTCGGCCGCGGCCCTGACCAGGGCAACCTTCATGTTCGGACTCATATAGTCCACAGGGACATCGAAAATAATGGGAATGGGCACATCAACGGTGTCGTAAATCTTCGACAGCAACTCCCCCTTTTCGCCAAAAGTCAGGTGATTGAGTTTCCGGCCGAGTTCCACGGATGTATTGATGTACTCGCGCCCATGAATCCCGTCCCGCGTCGGGCGAACGATCTCCGACATGTCGGTCCACATGCCGTCGAAGCCCGGCCCCGTGAAAGGTCCGCGGTAGCCCGCGCCCGTCACCGGAACCTTGCCGTCTTCCGCCTGCTTCCACAGGGTAATGAACATGTCCGGCTTCCAGTATGTCCCACCGATATTCAGGAAATCCTTGTCCAGGGACTTTTCCAGGGCCCCCCGCGGACACTCCTGGATGCATCGGAAACAGTTCCGGCAGACCACCGTATTCGGTTCCGCCATCTTGCGCGGATCCGTTTCCCCCCTCTTATGGGCTTCGTAGATGCATACCTTCGAACACCGGCCGCAGTTGATGCAGTTTACCCCCCGCTTAATACGGTATTTAAAGACATAATCCAGGTTAAGGGGCATCGCTTTTGTATGAATGTGATATTTTTTCGGCATTATCCTTTATCCATTTTTTATTTTAACCACTATGACCACATGGCAATACGCGAAGTATAAAAATGTCGCCGTCATTCCAGCGAAAGCCGGAATCCAGTCCCGCCCAGGCGGGATTAACCTGGATCCCGGATCGAGTCCGGGATGACAGAAAGGGGAAGGGGTTCAGCTGTTTCTCTCCACCATCTCCCAGTATTCCTTGCTGTCGTCGACCTGCTTGAGAAAATCCCTGATTTTCTCTTCCGGCCTGCCGATCTTTCCCTCCATCCTTTTTTCCAGGGCATCCCATAGGTTCATCAGCTCGAGATTGGTTTGACAGATCGATTCACAGGCCTTGCAATGCATGCACATAAAGACATTTTCCGCTTCTTCCTTCGTCACCTCCCGGCCTTCGATCAGTTTTTTGGCCATAGCGATTTTTCCCTTTGCCGTAACCTCTTCATTTTTTGTAACGAGGTAGGCGGGGCAAACGGCAATGCAGTTTCCGCATTTGGCGCAGGCATGGGTCGTCAGTTCAAAATCGAGGCTGTCTACCTTCTTGTCTTTTCCCATGAACAGGGTGGCCGTCTTCCCGATGATGGGAGACAAGGCAACCAAAATCCCCATGGAAAACCGGAAGAACCCGGGATTGAAAACCGCCGCCGGAATATTCATCCATTTGGACCGGATGCGGAAAAATTTCCCCGGATTCATGATGTTGTTCGGATCGATCTTGGCCTTGTATGCCGCCAATGCCTTTTTCTTGGCGCCGCTGTACAGGGCGTCGATGAACGGCGCGTTCCAGATGCCGAGGCCGTAGGGTTCGGCGCCCAGAGAAACCGCCGTTTTCGTGATCATCATGGTCAGAGGCAGATTGATTAAATATTTCAGTTTCCTGGAGTCGCACAGGAAGTTGGTCATGACCAGGGTGTTCTTCTCGTCGATCACATAGGAGTCGATAAAGATTTCTACGCCGAAGCGGGCGCCGAGCGTCTTGGCCTTTTCAATGAATTCCCCGGCCGCAGTTATGGGAATGATGCACTCGCTTGCCAGAATCGTCGGTCCCAGGCGTTTTGTCTTCATCCCGAAGAGCCGCTCGTTCCACAAATAACTGGCCGCGTAACGGGGCGCTTCTTCGCCGCCGCCCATCTGTTCCATGAATTTCAGGAAACGGCTGTCGTCTTCGGCGCTGCCGAATTCGAGCATTACGGCGGCGCTTTTCTTAAAGACGTCGGAATGCATGATTTCATTAATATCGCTCAAATGCACCGCGTCGAGAAAGCGGATGACGTTGGGTCTTAATTCCGCGGATTGGCCCTTTTTGACGAATTGTTCAATGAAGCCAAATGCCGCCCTGTCGCTGTCAAAATAGAACAGATGCGGATAGGATGCCTCGGGAACATCGCGCAGCTTCAGATTGATCTCGACGATGATTCCGAATTCCCCTTCCGTGGAAACAAAGTATTCAAATTCCGGGTCGTTGGGTGTAATCTTTTTGGATTCACCGGACGGCATAACCACCGTCATGGAGACGATCTGTTTGGATAAGTGGCCGTAGCGGAAGCTGTTGATCCCGTAACCGCCCGTGGCGATCCAGCCGCCGACGGTGGAAAATTTGCTCGACGGATAGGTCATCAGACACAGGCCTTCTTTTTTTGCCACGATGTCGATATCGCTCCACCGGGCTCCGGCTTCCACGGTAACGGTCTTCTGCGGCTTGTTGAGATAAAGAACCCTCCGAAAGGGCGATAAATCGATCACAATGCCCCCATGGGTCGGAATGACGCCGCCGAATCCCCAGGATGCGGCGCCCCGGGGAATGACGGGGATTTTTTTCTCATCGGCAAAAGCGAGGACTTTCCTGATCTCATCGACGTTTTTCGGCTGGACGACAAAATCCGGCTGGATGTCGAAAAAGGTTTTCGTCATAATCGCCGGCACATCCCCGATGTCGTGGCTGTACATTTCTTTTTCTTCTGCCTTATCGATAATCCTGATGTCGCCGGCAATTTTTCTTAGTTCGTCTGTCATGTTCATAATTGATTAATCTCTTCAGCATATTAAGATTGTTGGGTTACACCATCGGCATCGCAGCTTTTATAAAACCGACGATGCGGCGCCATACTTAAAAGTTGACAGCAAGATAGGTGCCAAACGGCAATCGGCAACAGATAAACAAGGGGGACGCCGATATTATCGGATGATTTTTATTTTTCACGGCATTGCACAGGGGCACGGCAAGCAATGCCTAAATGTTACAATATTGTTTTTTGCCGTCGTTTAAAGGACAAATTTGTTTCATATCCGTATCCGGTTCTCTCCCCATGTGCATCATCCCCAATAACATGGCCTGTTTCCGGGATTTTGGCCATATGGCACATTTCTCGCTTTTAAGCAGATGGGGGTACGGTGGCAGGCTGGGCGATAGGAACGCGGCCTCGGCATAGAATCTGTTGAGAAACACAGGGATGAACCCGATTGGCGATCAGGCGGCATGTCATAACGGAAGGTCCCAATATTGTTTTTACAAAAAAAAGTGAATTTATGTTAATACAAATCAAGTTTTAATGGAGGAACCATGAAAAAAACCAGTCCAATCATCGCGTCGGAAAGAACCTATGTTGTGGAAAAGGAGAAGCTGATTCCCGTGTCGGAATATTACGGCGAGGATACCTTTAACAACAAGGTCATGAAAGAAAAGCTTCCGAAGGAAACGTACAAAAAGCTCATGGATGCCGTCAATGAGGGACGATCTCTGGATCTTGCAACGGCGGATATCGTGGCGCACGCCATGAAGGAATGGGCCATTGAAAAAGGGGCCACCCATTTTGCCCACTGGTTCCAGCCCATGACCGGCATGACGGCGGAAAAACACGATGCCTTTGTCGATCCCGTGGGGGTCGGAGAAGTCGTCGAGCGGTTTTCCGGCAAGCAGCTCGTCCAGGGAGAACCGGATGCATCCAGTTTTCCAAGCGGCGGCATTCGGTCTACCTTCGAGGCCCGCGGCTATACGGCCTGGGACATGGCGTCACCCGCTTTCATCAAAAGGAACGGCATTTCCACGACCCTTTGCATTCCGACGGTCTTCATTTCCTTCACCGGCGAAGCTCTGGATAAAAAGACGCCCCTGTTGCGATCGAACCGGGCCGTCAGCGCCAGCGCCGTAAATATGCTGAAACTGCTCGGCGGCAACGGGACCAAAAGGGTCCACGCCAACCTGGGGCCCGAACAGGAGTATTTCCTCATCGACCGGGACTATTTCTTCAAACGTCAGGACCTCGTCCTGAGCGGACGCACCGTCGTCGGCGCACCGCCGGCAAAGGGTCAGGAACTGGAAGATCAGTACTTCGGCAGCATCAAGGAACGCATCTCGTCCTATATGCACGACATGGAGGAAGAGCTCTTCAAACTCGGCATCCCGGCCAAAACCCGGCATAATGAAGTGGCGCCCAGCCAATTTGAAATCGCCCCCGTTTATGAAGAGGCCAACCTCGCTGTGGATCACAATCAGTTGGTGATGGACACGATGAAATCCGTGGCGAAAAAGCACGGTCTGGCGGCTCTCCTCCATGAAAAACCCTTTGCCGGAATCAACGGCTCCGGCAAGCACGTCAACTGGTCTTTGTCCGACAACAACGGCAACAATTTACTTAACCCCGGCAAGACGCCCCAGGACAATATCCAGTTTTTGGTCTTTCTGATCGCCACCATCCGGGCCGTTTACAAACATGCCGACATCCTCCGGGCCTCCGTCGCGACCTATGCCAACGATCATCGCCTCGGCGCCAATGAAGCGCCACCGGCCATCATCTCCGTCTTTCTGGGGGAACAGCTGACGTACATCCTCAATTGCATTGAGAGAGGCTCCGTAACAAAAGCCACGAACGCCGAGATCATCGATCTGGGCATTTCATCCCTGTCCGTCGTCGACAAAGACAGTACGGACCGCAACCGGACATCGCCTTTTGCCTTTACAGGCAACAAGTTCGAGTTCCGCGCCGTCGGCTCCAGCCAGTCCATCTCCTTTCCGGCCGCCGTCCTGAATACGATTGTTGCGGAGAGCCTGGATTATCTGGCCGGAAAAATCAAGGCCGAGGGCGCCAAGAGCATTCAGCAGGCCGTTATGCAGGTCTTGAAAAAAGAGATCAAAGCGATCAAACCCATCCTTTTCAACGGCGACAATTATACGAAGGAATGGGAAAAGGAAGCGGCGAAAAGAGGGCTCCCGAACTACAAGACCACGCCGGTGGCTTTAAAGGCCCTCATAACAGATAAAGCCATAGGCCTGTTTGAAAAATACCAGGTCCTTTCGAAGATCGAGCTCCTGTCGAGGTATCTCATCTACACCGAAAAATATATCAAGGATTTGGAGATCGAGGTTAAGTGTCTAAGCAGTATCTGCATGGGCCAGGCAATTCCCGCAGGAGTGGCCTATGAACAGAAACTTGCAGACGCCATCGGCAAGACCCTGGATATCCTCGATGACGGCAAACTCCTGTCGGCCCAGACGGAAATCCTGAAACGGATCGCTTCTCTGATCAATGCCATTTACAGCGGCAATAAAGATATGCTGGCCGAAGTTGAAAAAGCGAATGCCCTGCACGACGAAGCAAAAAAAGCACAGCTTTTGTGCATTCAGGTCAAGCCGAGGATGGATGAGCTCCGCAAATACGTCGATGAACTGGAAGGGTTGGTTGATGAATGCCTGTGGCCCCTGCCCAAGTTCTGGGAAATGCTGTTTATCAGTTGAAAGATGTTTGATGTTCATCATTGACGAATTAAAAAAAAGAAGATAGAAGGCGG
>JAFGHS010000091.1 GCA_016930075.1 Deltaproteobacteria bacterium | reverse complement strand
CTTTGCGACGGGATCGGGCAATAACTTCGGCTATGACGGAGACGGCATCGCGCGCTACGACGATTGCGTGTTGGTGTCCGTGACCCACCGCCTGGCGGCCTTCGGCTTTTTGAATCTGGCCGGCCTGGGTGCGCCGGAGGAATTCAGGTACGCCGGCGTGGCAGGCGCCATGGACATGGTCGCCGCCCTGAAATGGGTGCAGACAAACATCGGACGCTTCGGCGGCGATCCGAACCGGGTCATGGTCTTCGGCCAGTCGGGGGGCGGCGCCAAAACCACGACCCTTATGGCCATGCCTTCGGCCAAGGGCCTCTTCCACCGCGCCGGCGTCCAGAGCGGTCCGGCCCTGCGCCTGGCGGAGCCCGAAGCGGCCGCGCAGGCCGCCGATGCCCTGCTGAAGGCTCTGGGAATGGACAAAAACGACATCGGGCAGTTGCAGACGCTGCCCTTTACGCAGATTCTATCCGCCCAGACCGCCCTCGGCATCATGATGATGCGGTTCGCCCCGGTCATCGGCAATGAGATTCTGCCCCATCACCCGTTTGATCCTGCGGCGCCCCCCGAATCGGCGGATGTGCCCATGATGATCGGCACGACCCTCGACGATGCGGCCATCGCCCTGACCAATTTCGGGATCACCGAAGGGGAACTCAAACAGTATTGCGACAGCCAGTTTGCCGGAAATGCCGACCGGATCTATAAACTCTATCGGGACGCCTATCCCGACGTGACGCCCTTTTTAATCCAGGCGCGCATCGCAACAGACCGCGGTTTCCGTTTCAACGCCATCAAACAGACGGAATTGAAGGCTGCCCAGCCCGGCGCCCCGGCCTACTACTTTCTGTGGGAATGGCCGGTCAAGGCCTATAACGGCCAGTTCGGCGCCGTTCACGGCGTTGACGTCGGCGCGGCGGTTCATGATTATCGCGGGCCCATCAACGACATCGGCAACCGCGAAGGGAAAATCATGGTGGAGCGCTTTGCCGCCGCCTGGACGGGCTTTGCCAGGACGGGCATCCCCCATTCCGCCATCACGCCCGACTGGCCGGCCTATGACCTCGAAAAACGGGCCACCATGATCTTTGATACGAACACCCGCGTGGAAAACGATCACCGCCGCGAGTTTCGCCTTCTCTGGGAAGAACTGGGCGGGGCGGGAATCCTCGGCTGATAATTTGTCTTTTTGGGAGGGACAGCGAATATGGCCCGGCGATTTAAAAAAAGATCCAAGAAGGCGGGGCTTCCGCCCGGCGCTCTTGTCCACATCGGCGACAGGCTGACCGAAAAGGTCGGCATGGAGGTCGTCCATTACAATGAAGCGGTGCTGGAAAAGAAAGATCTCAAATCGCTGGCGGAAAGCGCCCCCTATCTTAAACAGGCGGATGCGGTTACCTGGATTCAGATTGAGGGGCTCCACGATGTGGATAAGCTGGCAAAGCTGGAAACTATTTTCGGCATCCACCCCCTCATCCTGGAGGATATCTTCAATTCCGATCAACGCCCGAAGATGGAAGACCTAGGCGATTATATCTACATCGTCCTTAAAATGTTCAACGGACAAAACGGGGACAATGTGAAGATCGCCTTCGAGCAGATCAGCATCATTTTGGGAAAAAATTACGTCATCTCCATTATGGAAAAGGAAAATGCCGTCCTCAAGCCGATCCGGGACAGACTGGAAACGGGGGCAGGTAAAATTCGCAAGCTTGGGGCCGATTATCTGGCCTACGCCATCATCGATGCCGTCGTTGACAATTATTTTATTGTCCTCGAACAGTTCGGTGAAAAAATGGAATCCATGGAAGAGGCCTCTCTCAAAAATCCCACACCGGAGACCCTCCATGCCATCCAGGATATCAAGGGGGAGATGATCTTTCTGCGCAGGTCGGTCTGGCCGCTCAGGGAGGCCGTCGGCAGCCTCGCCCGGAGCGAATCCCCCCTCATTCAGGATACGACGGTCGCCTATCTGAAGGACATTTACGATCACACGGTACAGGTCATCGACAATATCGAAACCCTCCGGGATATGCTCTCCGGGATGCTCGACATCTATCTGTCCAGCCTCGCCAACCGGACGAACAAGGTCATGAAGACCCTGACCGTCATTGCCACGATATTCATCCCCCTGACATTCATCGTCGGCGTTTACGGGATGAATTTTAAATATATGCCGGAACTGGAATGGCGCTGGGGCTATTTCGCCGTCTGGGGCGTCATATTGATCGTTGCAGCCGGCATGCTGATCTATTTTCGGAAGAGGAAGTGGTGAAATCAAAAACAGCAGCGTGAATTGGGGAAAGATTTGAAATCTGTCCGCCGTTCACGCTGCCTTCATGCATGGCAGGCATCATGGACGGCTTGAATAAAAACCAGATTCGCCGGGTCTTTAAGGACGCCCGGAAACACCGCTCCATCGGTCAACTGATCCGCCGGTTCTCGACGAATCAGGGCGACATCCGGGAGGTCACCCTCCGGGGGATCGACTTGACGAACTGCCGGAAGGTTCTGGAGTTGGGCTGCGCTTTCGGCGCCTATACGGAATCCCTGAAAGGCCGGCTGCATCCGGATGCCGTAATCAAGGGCATCGACATCATCCCGGAGTATAAGATTTTTTTCCTCGAGGCGTGCCGGCGGGCCGGATACGAAGGAACCTTTTCATCCGCCGGCGTCGAGCAGATCAAGCACGATGACGCCGATGCTTACGACCTCATTTTGTGCAGCTACGCCCTGTATTTTTTCCCCTACATGATTGCCGAAATACCGCGCATCCTGAAAGAAAACGGGACTTTTATCGCCATCACCCATTCCCGGCACGACATGCAGGAACTGATCTCCCTGACAAAAAAAATCCTCAGACAAAACGGTCTTTTGGACGAGCGGCAACCTCTCCCCATCGAAATCATCGTCGGTCAATTTTCCGCACAAAACGGCAGAAAGCAGTTGAAGCCCTGTTTCGACCACATCCGCGCCATTGACTTTAAAAACCGTCTGATTTTTGAACCCTCAGAGATTGATCACTTTTTTGAATACTTTCATTTCAAAAAATCCTTCTTTCTCATGGGGACGGAAGCCGGTCAGAAGGACATTGTCTCGCAACTGCTGGAAGCCCTGGCCGAGGCTGCGATGCGGGGCAGAAACATCACCATGTCCAAAGACGACCGTATTTTTATCTGCACCCGGCCCATAAAACCCAAAGGAGATCGGGAGCGGCCATGAAGAAGACGCGCAAACATTGTCCTTACTGCGGAGAAAACACCGTTAAAAAAGACGAGGACGGCGTCCGGCGGGATTTTTGCCCCGCCTGCCGGTCTTTCCTTTATGAAAACCCCCTGCCCGTCGTCTCCTCCATCCTGGAAATCCGGCGGGAAATTCTTCTCGTCAAACGCGACCGCGCTCCCTACAGAAGCCATTGGTGCCTGCCGTCGGGCTTCGCCGAAACGGGGGAAGATATCGAAACCGCGGCATTGCGCGAACTCAAGGAAGAAACGGGAATCGAGGGGCGGATCATCAAACTGCTCGACGTCGATTCCTATAAAAGCCGCTTTTACGGAGATTTGCTTTTTTTAACCTTTATCGTTGAGCAGGCAGGCGGCATTCTGGCGGCAGGCGACGACAGCGCCGACAGCCGCTTCTGGCCCATCGACGGGCTGCCGACGCTGGCCTTTCGCTCCAACCGGCACGCCGTGGATGCCTACATCAAAAGCCGCAGGGATTACTGGGCCATTATGGATTCCATTAACCGGGGAGACAAGAAGACGGACCGGCCCGGAGAGGCGGAAAATATATTGACGAGCCGCCTGGTGACTTTCATCATCAACAGCAAGGAACGCATCATCGAACATTGGATTGCGGACTTGGCGACCAATCCGTCCACCGCCGAATACCGGACCGTCCCAAAGCCTGTCCTTTACAACATCTGCGACAAGATCCTTTCGCAGGTCGCCCTCTGGCTGGGCGGGATTTACGACGTGACGCGGATTCGGGATTTCTTCACAAAACTCGGCAGGGAAAGAAGGAGGGAAGGATTCAAAGTAAGCCAGGCCTTAAGCGCCCTGTCCCTCGTCCGCAAGCAAATCTGGCAATCCGCCCTCGGCCAGGATTCGATGCAGAGAAACGTCGAACTCTACATGACCTATGAACTGCAGCGGCGCATGACCATCTTTTTCGACATGGCCGTTTTTTATCTGACCCGCGGCTATGAAGAATGATCCGCCCCCAGGGCCGCTATAGAACAATCTTGACGGCGGCATGGGACTTGAGGCCGCGATAAAGGCTCAGGCGGTGCGACTCGCTTTCCACCACGAGCCTCACGTCGAGACACCGGTATTTTCCCGTCTTGCTTTTGTGCGACGGCGTTACGGAACAGGAGCCGTCCCCGCAGATTTCCGCCACAGCCCGTCGCATGGCATCTGCGTCAGGGCCGATGATTTTATAGACCCATGAACAGGGATACTCGATATTGAGTTTGATCATCTTTTTGTCCGGCATCACAACCCCGCCTTGATGTTTTCCGCAATGCGCCGGACATTTTCCATCACCTTGCCGACGTCCATCGTGAGCAGTTTGCGGTTTCGCATGACGATCTTGCCGCCGATGATGCTTGTTTTCACGTCGGCCCCGGACGCGGCATAGACCAGGTGCGAATAGCCGTTGTACAGGGGCGTCAGATGGGGCTTTTTCAAATCGATGATGATGATGTCGGCCTGTTTGCCGACCTCGATGGACCCGGTGATCTTTTCGAGGCCCAGGACCCTGGCGCCCTCCATGGTCGCCATGCGGATGACCGTCCGGGCATCCATGACCGTGGGGTCAAGGGAAGCGACTTTGTGGACCTTGGCCGCCGTATCCATTTCCCCGAACATATCGAGGTCGTTGTTGCTGGCGCTGCCGTCCGTGCCGAGACCGACGACGATGCCGCGCTCCAGCATGGCGGGAACCGGGGCAACGCCCGCCGCGAGTTTCATGGAGCTTTCCGGATTGTGGGACACCTTAACGCCGCAATCAGCGAAGATTTTCATGTCTTCCCCCGTAAGCCAATTGCAGTGGACGCAGATCGTCCGGTCGTCGAGGACGCCCAGATCATAGAGGTGACGCACGGGCTTTTTGCCGTACCGTTCTTCGATTTGAGCGATTTCGCCCTTCGTCTCCAGCAGATGGGTGAGGTAGAGGATGCCGGATGCACGGGCGGCCTCCTTCACCGTTGTAAGCGTCGCCGGAGAACAGGTGTAGGGGGCGTGGCAGAAAAAGGCCGGCGCGATCATGGGGGCATAAGGAAGCCAGCGACGGACGAAGCGATCCGCCGCCGCCATGACGCTTTCGCGGGTCGGATGGTCGGGCATGGCAAAATCGGCAAAGCCCTGGGATACGACGGCGCGCATGCCTGCGACGGCAGCTGCTTCGGCAATCCTGTCCTCAAAAAAATACCCGTCGCAAAAAGTCGTCGTGCCCGAAAGGATCATTTCCGCCATGGCCAAGAGCGCGCCGTCGTAAACCATCTGCCTGTTTACATATTTCCCCTCTGCCGGGAAAATATGGTTTTCCAGCCATTCCATAAGGGGCATGTCGTCGGCCATGCCGCGAAACGCCACCATGGGCAAATGGGTGTGCGTATTGATCAAACCCGGCATGACGATGCAGCCGGACGCGTCTATGGTTTCCGCAGAGTCTGCTTCCGGGGGCCGTCCATCGCCTTTTTTGCCGACAAAACGGATCGCGCCGTCCCTGACGCCGACAAGAGCGTCTTCAATGACTTCCATCTTCTCAGACAGGGTCAAAAGCGTTCCACCGGAAATGACCAAATCCCAATCGTTTGTCATATTTTAAGCGCCTTTTGATTTTTTCGGGGCATTATAGGGTTCTGACAGGATTTTTGCAACGGATAACCGGTCTCCATCTTCGCAAGGATACGCCGCGGATCAGACATGATTCCGCAGCCGCAGTTCGGCGGGATGGGGATTCAGGTAAGTCTGCTCCTTCAGGTAGGCCTGGCCGTATTTTTGAATGTAATGATTCATGAGGGTGACCGGCACGATAAGAGGAATCCATTCGCGGCGATATTCGTCGATGACTGCCAGCATCTCCTGCTTTTCTGCGGCATTGAGCTCCTTCTTGAAATATCCCAGCATGTGCATGAGGACATTGGCATGTTTCCGGGACGTCGCCTTGAGGGCCAGGGCCTCCATGAGCAGGGCCTGATAGAAGGCAACAACATCACGGATGGCCGTCTTTTTCCCTTCCGCAACAATGCGCCCCATTTCCGAAAGGTGTTTCGTGCTGTGGGACATGAGGAGATACTTGTTTCGCGTGTGAAAATCGACAACGGCGCGCAGCCTGTTTTGCTCATTTACAGCGCGGCGCCACCTGCGGGCGGTAAAGATGCGCTCGACAAAATTTTCCCGCAGGGCCGGATCATGAAGGCGTCCCTCTTCTTCGCAGGGAATCAGGGGAAAGTAATCCATAAAGGCGCGGGCAAAAATACCCGCCGCCGATCCGGACGGGACGCCGTTTTCTCCGTAAACCTTGACCCGTTCCATACCGCTGGAAGGTGATTTGCTCTTGAAGATGAAGCCGCACAACCCTTCCGCCTCCAGCTCCCGCAAACGCTTTCCCGCCCAGGCGGTCATCCGCGGCGTTATATCCTGTCTTGTTTTTATCGTAATGAGGCGCGGCTTATCCGGTGAACCGATAAGACGCATGGCTTCGCGGGGGACGCCCAGACCGCATTCCACCTCCGGGCAAACGGGAACATACTCGACGTACCGGCCCAGGGTGTCCGTCAGAAACCGGTCGTGCTTGTGGCCGCCGTCATAGCGGACGGGGTGGCCCAGGAGGCATGCGCTGATCCCGATGCGCAGTTTATCGTCTGCCCTGTCGTTATCCGTGTTTTTCATGTTTCTTTTTTACATGCTGCGATAGGATTTTGCAAACGGAAGTTTTTCCGTTGTCAAAATTCCTTGACATGGAAGAATGCCCTGAACGATAATCCGCATGCATAAAGGGCGGCGCATCGAACATCCGGCAAATGCCTTTGCAAACCATGCAAAACCTGAATTAAGCCACCCGCCCCGTCTTATGGGTCGGGCCGTAATATTTATCAGAGGAAAGGGACAAGACCAATGACAGAAAATACGTTGTATCCTGAATACACCAAACACTATCCGCTGCTCGTCAAGAGCTTTATGAAAAGGCCTCTGGATCTCTATCCCGACGACATCGCCCTGGTTTACCGAAACGATGCGGGCGAGTATTTCCGTTTCACCTGGCGGCAATGG
>JAFGHS010000012.1 GCA_016930075.1 Deltaproteobacteria bacterium | reverse complement strand
GAGTCCCGCTGAAGCGGGACGACGAGAAATCTTTAATGATTTCAGGATTTCTCCCCCGCAAAATGCGGGGTCGAAATGACATGAACGGTGCGTTACGACTTTTTACGAAAGCATCCATAATGAACGGTTGATGAAGATATGGCGGATTCCGTAAAGAACCGGTTGATCATCCTGCTCCAGGATTCCCTGAAAACCTGCATCGACAGGGGGGCGTTTGAAGCGGCATCGCCGCCTTCCATCGAAGTGGAGATGACGAAAGAGGCGTCCCACGGCGATTATGCGTCCAATCTTGCCATGATATTGGCGTCGCAGGCTAAAAAAGCGCCCCGCAAATTGGCGGAAATGCTTTGCGAGGCTATCGACGACGGCCATCATATCCTGGAGAAAATCGAGATCGCCGGCCCCGGCTTCATCAATTTCTTTATCAAGGAGCAGGTCTGGGCGACGCTCCTTGAAGACGTCGATACCCTGAAGGGGCGATTCGGGGCAAACGATCTGGGCCGGGGCAAGCGGGTCCAGGTGGAATTCGTCAGCGCCAATCCGACGGGTCCGCTCCATATCGGCCATGCGCGCGGCGCCGTAATCGGCGACGTCATTGCCAATATTCTTGAGGCCTCGGGCTTTGCCGTTTACCGGGAATACTATATCAATGATGCCGGCAATCAGATGAACAATCTGGGCCTGTCGGTTCTGTTGCGCAATATGGAACTCCTGGGGAAGCCTGTGGATTTTCCGGAAAACTGTTATCAGGGCGATTATATCAGGGACATCGCGAAAAATATCGCGGAAAAATTTGGCGAAACCTATGTCAACCGCGATCGCGACGAGGCTGTTCGTTTATACACGGACTATGCAGCCTCCGTCATTTTAAATGAGATCAAGGATGATTTGAAGGACTTCGGCATAGTTTTCGATGAGTATTTCAGTGAAAGGGAACTTTATAAAGATAATGGCGTAACCGGCCTGCTTCATGACCTTGAGGAGAAAGGATACATTTATCGCGAGGAGGAAACGCTCTGGTTTCGCGCCACGGCGTTCGGGGATGAGAAAGATCGCGTCGTCGTCCGAAGAAATGGAGACCCGACGTACTTTGCGGCGGACATTGCCTATCACCAAAACAAGTATGCCCGCGGATTCGATTCCATCATCGATATCTGGGGCGCCGATCATCACGGCTATATACCGAGGATGTATGCAGGCATTCAGGCCCTGGGGCAAAAGAAAGAGTCCCTCAGGATTGTGTTGGTTCAGTTGGTCAATCTGCTGCGCGACGGAAAACCCGTGGCCATGTCCACCCGTTCGGGCGAATTCGTGACGATGAAGGAAGTCGTCGATGAGGTGGGGAAAGACGCGGCAAGATACCATTTCATGATGCGGCGGTCGGACAGCCATCTCGATTTCGATCTGGAGCTGGCAAAGAGGCAATCCAATGAAAATCCCGTTTATTACGTTCAATACGCCCATGCGAGGATTTGCAGCATTTTGAGGCTTGCCGCCGAGAAGGATCGCCGCATACCGGATTATGCCGAGACGGATTTAAGCCGTCTGACGTTGCCCGAAGAAGTCGGGATTATCAAACGGCTCGCAAGTTTCCCTGAAGTTGTCGAGGGGGCGGCCCTTTCTCTCGAACCACACCGTCTGACGTTTTATTTAAACGATCTTGCCGGCCTTTTCCACAGCTATTATAATAAGCACAAGGTTATCTCCGATGACGACGGACTTACAAAGGCAAGGCTTTTCCTTGTCAAGTCGATCCGGCAGGTATTGAGTAACGCATTATATTTACTGGGAGTATCAGCGCCGGAAAAAATGTAGAGACGATAAGCCTTACGGGTCGGGATAAAATTCGGAGGCGAGGGATCGGCAGCCGTCATTCCGCGTCAGATTCCGATATGCTTGAATCCCATCATATGTCGCAGATACATATATCGGACGAGGGGAGCCATGGCCGCGAAGAATTCACGAAAATTTGAATTACGTCTGGGTAAAACAGGCCTGATCGTGTTCATTTTTGGCCTGGCTTTGCTGGTCTTTTTTTCTTTTATCCTCGGCGTCACGGTGGGCAAGCATATCGAAGCTTATCCGGAAATGCTCGCCAGAGGCATTCCGGCCATGGTGAAAGAAAAACTGGGGTTGTCGGCCGTTCATGAAGAGACGGCGGTAAACGCCGCAGGCGAGGACGGCAAAGCCGCTGAAGAAACCACGGAGGATTTTGGTCTGACGTTCTACGACACTCTCGGCGGAAAGAAAGGCGCTGCAGACGCCGTTATTGCCGGACGCGAAGAAAAGAAGGAACGGACGGCCAGGGAAATCACGCAGCCGGTCCCGCAAGAGGCCAGTGCAAAAAAGGCGGATATAAAACCTGCGGATGAGGTTGCCGCAGCCGCCAAGTCCACCGTTGCCGCTTCATTGCCTGCGGAAAAGGGAACGGACAAAAAGACCCTGTCCGGGGTTTCGGGTGATGCATCCGGAGCGGATCGTAAGAAAGAAGCGGGTAAATACCTCGTTCATGTTGTGTCTTTCCAGGATCGGACGAAAGCCGACGACATATTAAAGAAGTTAACGGCTATGGGATATAAAGCGCAGGTGGTTGCCGTCGATTTACCCGGCAAAGGCAAATGGTTCCGTGTTGTCATGACGGGTTATGCCAACCGCGAAGAGGCAAAGCAGGCGTCGGACAAGGTTGCGAAAAGCATCAGCGGCGTCCATTGTGTCGTTGTCCCGGAGTAAGGAAGACTTTGTTTTTTTACGGCATCTTTGTTTCCGCCGTTACGGATAGGATAGATTGAAAAATGTTTGATAATTTGACGGAAAAACTGGACGGGATTTTTCAGAAGCTGAAGGCAAGGGGGCGCCTTGATGAAAATAACATTGCATCGGCCCTCAGGGAAATTCGCATCGCCCTTCTGGAGGCCGACGTCAATTTTAAAGTCGTCAAAGATCTGATAGAAGAGATCAGGTCCCGGTCGGTGGGCAGGGAGGTTCTCGAAAGCATCACGCCGGGACAGCAGGTCGTCAAGATCGTTCATGACCGCCTTGTTGAGTTGATGGGCGGGGTAAGCAGCAGCCTGCGGTTCGGCAGCCGCATCCCTGCGCCCATCATGCTGGTCGGACTTCAGGGTTCCGGCAAGACCACGACGGCGGTGAAGCTGGCGAGCGTACTGATAAAGCAGCGAAAACGAGTCTATCTCGTTTCCGTTGACGTGTATCGGCCGGCGGCCATCGAGCAATTGAAAGTGCTGGGCCGGCAGGCCGGCGCCGGAATATTTGATTCGGCGGGGATTTCCGATCCTTTGGCCATATGCACACAGGCCATGGAAGAAGCACGCAGAAACGGCTATGATGTCATCGTCATCGATACGGCCGGCCGTTTGCATGTCGACGAGCAAATGATGGAAGAGTTGATAAGGCTCCGGGACGCCGTTCATCCGTCGGAGACCCTGTTTGTCGCCGATGCCATGACGGGCCAGATCGCCGTCAACGTGGCGGCGGCCTTCAATGATCGTCTCGGCATCGACGGCGTTATCATGACCAAGATGGACGGTGATGCGCGGGGCGGGGCGGCCCTGTCTCTCAAAGCCGTCATCGGCAAGCCGATCAAATTTATCGGTATCGGTGAAAAAATAGACGCCCTCGAGGTGTTTCATCCCGAACGCATGGCGTCGCGCATCCTCGGTATGGGGGATATCCTGTCCCTCGTCGAGAAGGCCCAGGCTACGGTTGATGAGAAAGAGGCAAGGGAACTTGAAAGAAAAATCAGAAAAAACGAATTCAACTTGAATGATTTCCGGGATCAGTTGAATCAGATTAAGAAGATGGGCTCTTTAAGCGACATTATCGGCATGATTCCCGGCATGAACAAGATGAAGGCCCTCAAGGATGTCACACCGGACGATAAAGAACTGGTCAGGATCGCCGCTATCATCGATTCGATGACCAGGAAGGAACGGCTGAACTATCTCATCATTGACGGCCAACGTCGCAAAAGGATTGCAAAGGGCAGCGGGACAACGGTCCAGGATGTCAACAGGCTGTTGAAAAGTTATGTCGAAATGCGAAAAATGATGAAAAAAATGACGGCAAAAGGGGGCATGAAATCTTTCATGAGAGGTAAATTACCCTTTTAATAAGCAATGATGTATGCTATAAGTCCAAAAACATCATGTTAAATTAATGATAAAATTCAAGGAGGTGGTTAATAAAGATAATGGCGGCTAAGTTGAGATTAACGCGCGTTGGCGCAAAAGGTAAACCTTCGTATCGAATCGTTGTGGCGAATTCCGAGGCGCCGCGGGACGGCAAATTCCTGGAGACGGTGGGCAATTACGATCCCCAAAAAGATCCGGCGGAAATCACACTTAAGGAGGAACGCGTCCGATATTGGCTTTCAAAGGGGGCGACGCCTACTGTGACGGTTGCGCAACTGCTGAAGAAAAAAGGCATTGCGGCAAAGAGTGAAGATTCACGGGCGACATAAAAGATGACAACATCATTGACGCCGGCGTGACGCGGCGGAGCGGATTTTGTAAGACGTATAGATGCTGAATGAATCTTGATGGATGGTTTTAAGCAGATCGATATCCGGCAGGGTTTAATTTTTGGAAATCCTTGGAGGTTGTGAGCATGAAAGACTTGATCAAGTATATGGCCCAAGCGTTAGTGGATCACCCTGAAGTTGTTGAGGTTTCTGAGATCATCGGCGAACAGACGTCTGTCATCGAACTGAGGGTTGCCAAGGAAGACCTCGGCAAGGTTATCGGTAAGCAAGGAAGAACGGCAAAAGCCATGAGGACGATATTAAGCGCCGCTTCGACTAAAATTCGCAAGCGCACGGTTTTGGAAATTATCGAATGAACTCATGGAGCTTCTGGAAATAGGCAAAGTTGTTCGGTGCCACGGCCTCAAAGGCCGCGTCAAATGTGTTTCTTATCTTGATTCGGAAGAAAACCTGCAATCCCTGGATGAGGTTTTTATAAGACAGGCCGACGGGCTGACGAAACCTCTAACACTGAAACATATCGACATAGGAAAGAAAAGCTTCATCCTCGCGGTAAGCGGCATTGATGATGTTGATGCCGCAAAAGCGCTTTTGGGCTGCAAGTTGCTGATGCCGGTAGAAAAGCTGATGAAGCTCCCGGAGGGAGAGTATTACTGGCGTGAGCTGATCGGTCTTGACGTGGTGACGGAAGAGGGCCGTTTTTTAGGCAAAATCAGAGAGATATTTCCGACGGGCAGCAATGATGTTTATATCTGCGACGGCGGAGAAAGAGAGATCCTTCTGCCCGCCATTGCCGACGTCATCAGGAGGATCGATACGGAAAAGGGGATGATGGTTGTCCGCCTGATGGAAGGATTGTAGGGAAGGATTATGCCGAGATTTGACATCCTTTCCGTTTTTCCCGAGATGTTTTTGTCTCCGTTTAATGCAAGTCTGTTGAAAAAAGCCTCGGATAAAGGCGTTATCGATATCCACCTTCATAACATCAGGGACTATGCGGACGACAAGCATCACATGACCGACGACGCCCCCTACGGCGGCGGCGGCGGGATGGTCATGAAGGTGGAACCCGTCGAAAAGGCCCTGGCCGCCATCGTTGCCGAGAGGCACAAGGCCCTTGTCGTTCTGATGACGCCTCAGGGCGAAACGTTCAATCAAAAAACGGCTGAAGCCCTTTCGCTGTGCGAACAAATCGTCATTGTCTGTGGACATTATGAGGGGATCGATGAAAGGATCAGGCAATATCTGGTTGACCGGGAAATATCGATTGGCGATTATATCCTGACGGGGGGAGAAATTGCAGCCATGGTGCTGGTTGACGCCGTTTCCCGGCTTGTACCCGGCGTCCTGGGGAATAATGATTCGGCGGCGTGCGACTCTTTTTCTACGGGGCTCCTTGAATATCCGCAGTATACGCGCCCCGCGGAGTATAAAGGATGGCAAGTTCCTGACGTTCTGCTTTCGGGCCATCACAAGGAGATCGACGCATGGCGGCGGAAGACCTCATTAAGACGTACATGGCTGCGTAGGCCGGATCTGCTTGCCGAAGGAAACCTATCGGACGAAGATAAGAAGATTATTGAAGAATTTGAAATTTGATCATTTTTATATCGCTCTTTTACATTACCCTGTCTATAACCGGCGCAGAGAAGTGGTTACAACGTCGGTGGCCAATATGGATATTCATGATATTGCGCGCGCCGCAAAGACGTTCGGCGTCAGGCATTATTATATTGTCACGCCCGTCACTGAGCAGCAGCAGCTTGTGGAAAAAGTCCTGGAGCATTGGCTGACGGGCTACGGCGCTGCATATAACCCGTCGAGAAAGGAAGCCTTTGGCATTATCCGATTAAAGGATACCCTCGATGCCGTTCGGGAAGACATTGCATCGCTATCGGGCATCGCCCCGAAAGTGGTGGCTACGGGCGCCAATCCGGCGTCGCATCGGCAGCTCCTTGCGCCGGGGCGGTTAAGGGATGAAATGATGGCGGGGGAAACGCCCTTTCTGCTGCTCTTCGGCACCGGATCGGGATTAACGGATGAGATGACCGAACAGGCCGATTTTCTTTTGGAGCCGATCCAGGGCCCGTCGGACTACAATCATCTGTCCGTTCGTTCCGCCGTTTCCATTTTGCTCGACAGATTGTGGGGCAGGTAGATAAAGAAGATAAAAGGCTTGCATTTTTTTGTGTCTTATGCAAGGTTTCCGTCCTCAAATCCGGGTCATGGACCAAGGATGATCCGACGAGAAAATGGTGTGTTTTATAACGGGGCGTTGTTGCTCATCCCCGTCAGGCAGTAAATGAATTGATTTGAAGTGGAGGAAGATGTTGTTATGAATGTAATGGAAATGCTCGAAAAAGAGCAGATGAGAGGCGATATTCCCGATTTTAAATCCGGCGATACGGTCAAGGTATATGTGAGAATCGTCGAAGGTCAGAAAGAGAGAATCCAGGCCTTTGAGGGCGTTGTGATCCGCAGGAGAAGCGGTGAGAGCCGTTCGACATTTACCGTCCGTAAAATTTCTTACGGCGTCGGCGTGGAAAGAACCTTCCCCATGCACTCGCCGGTCATCGACCGGGTTGAGGTTGTGAGCCGCGGCAAGGTAAGGCGCTCGCGACTGTACTACCTCAGGGCTCTGCGCGGCAAAAAGGCGAGAATCAAGCAGGCAGGCAGATCATAAGCCGATGAACACTTTTGAACGGGTCGCCTTGCAGCGCGGATATAAATATATCGCCGGCGTTGACGAGGCGGGAAGAGGGCCTCTGGCCGGTCCGGTCGTTGCGGCCGCCGTGGTCCTTCCCCCGGGTTACAGCAATCCGGAGATCAACGATTCAAAACAACTTTCGGCCGGAAAACGGGAAGCGCTGTACGAAAGGATAAAGCAGGATGCCCTGTCCGTCGGTCTGGGCGTTGTTGAAGCCGCCGTCATCGACGAAGTCAACATCCTTCAGGCCACCCTGATGGCCATGAGAGATGCGGTACAGGAACTTTCCATTTCTCCGGATTATATCCTCATCGATGGGAAAAACACGATTCCCCTCGACGAGACCATTCCCCAGGAGGCCATTATCAAAGGCGATTCGCTCAGCGTCTCCGTGGCCGCCGCATCCATCATCGCGAAAGTCTCCCGCGATATGATCATGGATTTGTACCACCGCCAGTTTCCCCAGTATAATTTCCTTAAAAACAAAGGCTACGGCACGGCGGAACACCGCAGCGCCATCAAACAATACGGCGTCTGCAAGATTCACCGGAGGTCGTTTCATGTCAAAGATCATACCGGCGCACCCCAAACCTATGACCTGTTTAAGGATGATTGACCATGACCGCTCATTCGACCATCGGGACGGGGAAAAAAGGCGAAGATATTGCCGTTGAATATTTAAAGCACGCCGGCTACCGGATTATTGAACGCAATTACCGGTGTGTGTTCGGCGAAATCGACATTGTCGCGCAGGACGGCGATACGACCGTATTTGTGGAGGTGAAGAGCCGCCGATCGGCGCGTTTCGGCGAACCGCAGGCAGCGGTGGGTCCGGCGAAGCAGAGGAAACTCTCCATGATTTCTTTGAATTATTTAAAGGATAAGGGCCTTTTAAACAGCAAGGCCCGGTTCGACGTTGTCGCCGTCCGTTTATCGCCTTCGGGCCATTCGGTCAACCTCATTCCCAACGCCTTCGACGTCGCTTTTTAATTGAGGGTTAAAAGTGCGTCAGCGGGGGCTTGCCGATGGAATAGACATTAAAGCCCATGTCGTAGCATTTTCGATGATCAAGGATATTCCGGCCGTCAAAAATGAAGGCCGGTTTGTGCATGACGTCGTATATTTTTCGGTAATCGAGCTTGCGGTATAAATCCCATTCCGTCAATACGGCAACGGCATGGCATTCTTCCGCCGCACGGTAGGGGTCTTCAATGTAGCTTACCGCTTCCGTACGGCTTTCACCGGCCAGATCTTTCCTGGCGTTATCGAGCGCTTTGGGATCGGAAACGACCACTTCCGCTTTTTCCTCAAGAAGTCTTTTCGCGATGAATATGGCAGGGCTCTCCCTTGTATCACCCGTGTTTGCCTTGAAGGCAAATCCCAGAAGGCATATTCTTTTATCGACCAGGGTGTGAAACATGGCATCCAGCATATTTAAGATAAAACGTTCCTGCTGGTACTGGTTTATTTTGATAATGCCTTCCCAGTAGTCGGCCACGGCGTCGAGGTTGTGCTGGCGGCAAAGATAAACGAGATTCAGAATATCTTTTTTGAAGCAAGAACCGCCGAAGCCGACGCTTGCATTAAGAAACTTCGGGCCGATCCGGTCGTCAAGCCCGACAGCCTTTGCCACCTCGCCGACATCGGCATCCGTTTTTTCGCAAATGACGGATATGGCGTTGATGGACGATATGCGCTGAGCGAGGAAAGCGTTGGATACGAGTTTTGACAGTTCGCTGCTCCAGATGTTCGATGTGATGATTTTCTCCCGCGGCACCCAGTTTGCGTATATTTCAACCAGAGTGTCTCTTGCTTTTATTCCGCTTGGCGTTTCCCGCGAACCGATGAGGATGCGGTCCGGATTTTCCAGATCATTAATGGCTGAGCCTTCCGCCAGAAACTCAGGATTCGACAGGACGTCAAACCGTATAGCATTGTTTGTGCTGATCAGGATCCTTTCCATAGCAAGGGCGGTCTTCACGGGGAGGGTGCACTTTTCTACGACGATTTTTGACGATTCGGCATTCTCCAATATCTGCCGGGCGGTCTTTTCCCAGTATTGCAGATCGGCGGCCATGCCCGCGCCGACGCCGAAGTCTTTTGTCGGCGTGTTGACGCCGACAAAAATGATGTCGTTTTCACGAATGCCCCGGTTGATGTCGGCGGTGAAAAAAAGGTTTTTACCACGGGTTCTTTTGATGATCTCTTCCAGGCCCGGTTCATAAATCGGGAGCCGGTCGGAATTCCATGCGGCGATGCGCTCCGGATTAATGTCTGCAACAGTGATCTTGCAGTGAGGGCATTTGTCGGCGATGACGGCCATGGTGGGCCCCCCGACATAGCCGGCGCCGATGCACAGAATATTTTTTTCAAACATGATGGATAATCGCTTTCCGGCAAACAACGTACGGTTTGTCTTTATTCATTTATATGAGAATGCAGAAGTCAGAATACAGAATACAGAAGAAAAACAATATCACGGTTATTCTGGCTTAAGACCTTTGAATTTCTTTGTTTTCTGTCATTGCGAGGCACTGAAGTGCCGTGGCAATCTCTCCAATGATCGGGTACCTATGAGATTGCTTTGCTTCGCTCGCAATGACATAATAGGCGTTTTTCAAAGGTCCTGGCTCCTGACTCCTGGCTTCTGTATGCTCATGTTTTATTGTGCCCACAACGGGCACGAGTTCTATAGGATGCTCCGGAAGTAGGCAATCGTTTTTTCCAGACCTTCCCCCAGAGAAATTTTCGGTTGCCAGTTTAATATTTTTTTTGCCAAAGAGATATCGGGTCTGCGTTGTACAGGATCATCGGCGGGGAGGGGTTGGAAAATGATGTTGGACCGGGAGCCGGTTCTGCGGATGAGTTCCTCCGCCAGTTCCAATATGGAAAATTCTTCAGGATTGCCGATATTGACGGGACCGCAGAAGCCTTCCTGCGTCTGCATCATGCGGATCATGCCGTCGATCAGATCGTCGACATAACAGAACGACCGGCTGTGCGATCCGTCGCCGTAAACCGTCAGATCTTCACCGCGCAGGGCCTGCACGATAAAATTGCTCACGACCCGTCCGTCATTGAGAGCCATTCGCGGCCCGTAAGTGTTGAATATCCGCACAATCTTTACATCGACATGATTCTGTCTCATGTAGTCCATCATGAGGCATTCGGCGGCCCTTTTCCCTTCGTCGTAGCAACTTCTGAGTCCGATGGGATTGACCTTGCCCCAATAATCCTCCCTCTGGGGATGGACTTCGGGATCTCCATAAACCTCCGATGTGGAGGCCTGGAGAATTTTGGCCCCGATGCGTTTGGCAATGCCGAGGGTGTTGATGGCGCCCATGACGTTGGTCTTGACGGTTTTGATGGGATTATGCTGATAATGAATGGGTGAAGCCGGGCACGCCAGATTATAGATCTCATCAACCTCAAGGAAGATAGGATTGATGATGTCATGCCGGATCAATTCAAACAGGGGGTTTGACATCAGGTGGGCGATATTGCTTTTGGTTCCCGTGAAAAAATTATCCAGACAAATGATGTCATTGCCGTCCGCCAAAAGACGTTCGCAAAGATGCGAACCAAGAAACCCGGCGCCGCCGGTGATGAGGATGCGTTTTGTCATATTATGCGATCAAGATTCAAACGTTGTTTTTATGGCAATTTATCGGCAACTGCTTTATTATGGCAATCGATCCGTTCAAGTCAATAGAAAACTTCAGCTGAAATTGAGGCGTTGAGGGGGGAGACCGATCGGAATGAACGACAATGAAAAAATGGGAACCCTCTATATTGTGGCCACACCCATTGGAAATCTGGAAGATATTACCTTTCGGGCTGTTCGCATCCTGAAGGATGTCAGTCTGATTGCCGCCGAAGATACCCGGCATACGAAAAAGCTTCTTCATGCTTACGGGATCCAGACGCCGGTGACGAGTCTTTTTGATCATAACGAAGCGGCTAAAAGCGGCTACCTGATGAAGAAAATGGCCGAGGGCTGCGATATTGCCTATGTGTCCGACGCCGGCACGCCGGGCGTGTCCGATCCCGGCTATATACTGGTTCGGGAGGCTGTCGCGCAAAATATCCGCGTCGTTCCCATCCCCGGCGCATCAGCGGCTATTGCCGCCCTGTGCGCATCGGGTCTTCCCATGGACAGTTTTGTTTTCAACGGATTTCTGCCGCAAAAACCGGATAAGCGCAGGGCCGCCCTTAAAAATCATCTGAGCGAGTTGAGAACGGCGATCTTTTACGAATCGCCGAAACGGCTGCAATCGGCTCTTCAGGATGTTTCGGATGTTATGGGAAACCGTCATGTCGTCGTCGCAAGAGAGTTGACGAAGGTATTTGAAGAAATCATCCGGGGGCCTGTTGACGACGTGATGGCCGCCCTTTCGGGCCGGGTGATGAAGGGGGAGGTCACGCTCATGATCGCGGGCAGCCCGAAAACATCCGTCCCAGTCGCCAAACAGGACATCCGGTTGCGCATTGCAGAGCTGAAGAAAAGGGGCGACCTGTCGGCCAGGGATATGGCGGCTTTGATTTCAGAGGAACTGGGCATATCCCGACGAGATGTCTACCAGCAGATTGTTGAGACCGGCCAATGATTCCTGAGGGAAGCCGGCGTTTACGCCGTCAAAATGCTGAAGGACGGATATAAAGGATAAACAGGGGTATAAGACTATTCCCTTGAACTGTTACGGGAGGTATGATAACGCATAAAACCTGAATCTTATGGTATTATTGCGGTTCAGGCAGATGCGTGTCAAGGAGAAGTTCATGGAAGATTTTCGCCGCGCCGCCGACATCGGCTCCGGTCACGGGCGCTTGCCCGGGCCGGATGAAAAAATATACGATCTTGTTGATGTGCTGCAGGATGATGTCAGAGGTGAGGAAAAACATTCGGCGCCGACCGTCGGCGGGAGAAGGATCCCTGATCTTGTCGATGCCGTCGATGAAGGGAGGGGTAACGCCTTGGTTGATGCCGAATTACATGAGGAGATCATGAAGCATATTTCCGTCATTGCCGAAAGGATTGCCAGAGAAATGGTGCCGGATATTGCCGAGCGGGTGATCAGAGAAGAGATTGAGAAGTTGAAAGAGGATGTATGAAGTTTCGTTTGTTGTCGTCTGGCGTTGTGTTTGCCTTGATCATCTGTTTTTCTCCCATGGTCCTTCCCGCCCAGGGGAAGCACGAGCTGAAATCCTTGCAAGCCGATGGCCGCGCCGCGATTGTAAACAACAACCTTGCCCGCGCACAGCGGGAAGCGATCAGAGATGCCCTGGGAAAAGCGGTGGAAAATGTATTAATGCAATATTTGTCTCCCGAACTCATGGCAGGCAAAGCGGCGATTCTAAAAAAAAATATTTATGATGCCGCCGACGCCTATGTACAAACCTATAAAATTATATCTGAAATGCCCGATCAAAAAGAATATGTGGTTGTCTTGACGGCCACGGTTGATTTTACAGCCCTGAAAGACGATATCCGGGCATTGGGTTTTGCTGTTGCGCCGCTGAGGATCGAAAATGTCGCTACGATAACCATGACGGTCCGCGGAATCCGAAGCTGTGCAGATTATGCTCGTTTCATCCGTTTTTTGCGAAGTGATACGGATGTCGTAAAAGATGTTCGGGTTCGTCGTGCCGGAGGAGGTTCCCTCGGCCTCGACATCGACACGGCAGTTTCAGTCTCGATTCTGACGGAAAAACTGACCGGAAAGGATGAGTTTTCTTTTCACCTGAATCAGATTGACAAAAATCAACTGGAAGCAACCCTTTTGGACTGAGCGGGGCAATGGGTGACCGATTTGTAAACAGGAGGCGGAAGATGAAAATAAAGGTGCTTTGTATGCTGATGTTTCTTATGGCGGCCGTTTTTGTGGCCGGTCCTTATACGGATGCCGACGCAAGAGACCCTGTGACGATCAAGGTCGGCAAGGAGGGCGTCAAGATAACAATACTCGATGGAACGGCAAAGGCCCTTTCGCCGGGTCAAAGGGATTGGCAGGCTGTACGGTTGAATGATGTCGTCCATGGAGGCGACGAAGTCTTTACAGGAGCGAAATCGCGTATGGAGATCGCCATGCCCGACGGATCACGAATGCGATTTGCGGAAAAAACCCGCTTTATCCTTCAACGGATGGATCCCGGCGATGAAAAAAAGGGGAAAAATGTCAGAGTCCATGTGGTTGTCGGTCGAACCTGGGCAAACGTCATGAAAGCGACAACCGGCAGGAGTGTATTTGAAATATCCTGCAACAATGCCGTCGCCGGTGTCAGGGGAACGATCTACCGGATGAATGTCAATGAAGACAAATCGGCCCTGGTCAAAGTCTATGACGGGACTGTGGAGGTGTCGAGATGGACGGGACTGCCTTCAAAAGAACCGCTGTCGGCGGGTCCTCCGAAAAAAGTTGCCGGGCCGACGCCCGTTCCCGGCCCGAAGAAGGTCAGTATGGAGGAATGGACGTTTATCTTAAGTTCCATGCAACAGATCAGTATAAATGCCGATGGAACAACGGAGAAACCCAAAAACTTCGATGCTCAGGAAGACCTGGATGATTGGGTGCTCTGGAACAAGTCTCAAGATGGAAATGGGGGCAATCAGAGAGAAGATAAAACCTGATATTTGCCTTGACAGGACGCTGTTTTGCTGTTAAATAGGACGCCCTTTCGCATGAAAGACGGGGTTGTAGGCACGTAGCTCAGGGGGAGAGCGCCATCCTGACGCGGTGGATGTCCAGGGTTCAAATCCCTGCGTGCCTACCATTTATTAATCAATCACTGGATCCGTGAATATTTTAAGCATAATCAGTCTGTCCAAGGTCGAGGGCATCAGCAGGTAAGCGGTGATGCCCTTTCTTTAATAGGCCGGAAGGACGGATGTCGTTTGTAAAAGCCCGGGACGGGGCCGGGCGGTTTCCCCCCGTATAATGAAATGAAGACAATTACAATAACATTGCCGGATGGTTCGCAGGCATCGCATGAAGCAGGCCTGACCGTGGGAGACGCTGTCGCCGGCTGGCGGAAGGAAGCGCTTTCCCATGCCGTAGCGGCAAGGATAAACGATCGTGTCGTGGACATGCAGCATCCCCTTGACGGCGATGCCGTCATCGAACTGATCGATGCGCCGTCGAGCGAAGGTCTGGAGATCATGAGACACAGCACATCTCATGTCATGGCCCAGGCGGTCCAGGAGCTGTTCCCCGGTGTTCAGGTGGCGATTGGCCCCTCTATTGAAGACGGTTTCTATTACGACTTCGAGTATGATCAAACATTTACTCCTGCCGATCTCGATCGGATTGAGACGCGCATGGGCGAAATTATTGCCCGCAATGACTCCTTTGTGAGGAGCGATGTTTCGCGCGAAGAGGCTGTTTCCTTGTTCGGAAGCAAGGGCGAATCCTACAAGGTGGAACTGATCAAAGACCTGCCTGAAGATGTCCGGACGGTCAGTCTTTACGCTCAGGGCGCTTATCTCGATTTGTGCCGGGGCCCCCATATCCCGTCTACGGGCATGATCGGCGCCTACAAGCTGCTTAATGTAGCGGGCGCTTACTGGCGCGGCGACGAACGCAATAAGATGCTCCAGCGTATTTATGGGACGTGTTTTGCAACAAAAAAGGCCCTTGACGAATATCTGAAGATCATTGAAGAGGCCAAAAAACGGGACCACCGGAAGCTGGGGAGGGAACTCGATCTTTTTCAGGTCAACGAAGAAGCGGGCGCCGGTCTTATCATCTGGCACCCCAAAGGCGCCATGCTGCGCAATATTATTGAGGACTGGGAAAAGAAAGAGCATGTGAAGCGGGGCTATGAGATGGTGATCGGTCCGCAGATTCTCAAAGTGGATTTGTGGAAAAAATCCGGCCATTTCGACCACTACCGGGAAAACATGTACTTTACGGAAGTGGAAGACCAGGGCTATGGGATCAAGCCCATGAACTGCCTTTCCCACATGCTGATTTATAAGTCGAAGATCCGAAGCTACCGTGATTTGCCGATTCGCTATTTTGAACTCGGCACGGTGCACCGGCACGAAAAAACGGGCGTCCTTCACGGTTTGCAGCGTGTCCGACAATTTACCCAGGACGATGCCCATATCCTCTGCACGCCGGAACAGCTGAATGCGGAAATTTGCGCGGTTGCCGATTTTATCGGTTATGCCATGGATGTTTTCGGATTCGAGTATGAGGTGGAATTAAGCACGAGGCCGGACAATTCCATCGGCTCCGATGAAGATTGGGACCTGGCAACAACGGCCTTGAAAAATGCTTTGGCCGATAGCCGGATGATCTATGAGATCAACGAGGGCGATGGGGCCTTTTATGGGCCGAAGATCGATTTCAAGCTGAAAGATGCCTTGAAGAGAAAGTGGCAGTGCGCGACGATCCAATGTGATTTTACCTTGCCGGAACGCTTCGATCTGAGCTATATCGGCACGGATGGAGAAAAGCACCGGCCTGTCATGCTGCACCGGGTTATCCTGGGGTCCATCGAACGATTTATAGGCGTCCTGATCGAACATTACGCAGGGGCTTTTCCGACGTGGCTGGCGCCGGTTCAGGCATCGCTTCTGACGGTGACGGATCAATTCATTCCTTACGGTGAAGAGGTTTTTCAACGATTGTTAGGTGCAGGTATCCGCGTTGAGCGGGATTTCCGTAACGAGAAGCTCGGGTATAAGATCCGCGAGGCCCAGATGCAAAAGATTCCCTTCATGCTGGTCATTGGAGAAAAAGAGATGGCAGCCGGGCGGATCGCCCCCCGGCAGCGTGACGGGAAAAATCTGGGGTTGATGGATATTGGCGATTTTATCGATATGATCAGAGATAGATGTGCTGCCTATCAATGATAAGGCGGCGGGGTCCATTGTTTTAGAGAACTGCAGGAGGTGATATATAAAGGAGTTAAGAACAAACCAGGAGATTCGGGCCGTCAGTGTCAGAGTCATTGATGCCGAGGGGAATCAATTGGGCATCCTGACGTTTGCTGATGCGCTTGCGGAAGCTGCCAGGTCAGGACAAGATCTGGTAGAGGTGTCGCCCAATTCTGATCCGCCGGTATGCAGGATTATGGATTATGGAAAGTTCCGTTACCAGCAGAGCAAAAAGCTTCAGGTCGCCAAAAAGAGCCAGACGGTTATCCAGGTCAAGGAAATCAGGCTGAGGCCGAAGACCGAGGAACATGATTTGGATGTGAAGATCAAGCATATCAAGAGGTTCCTTGAAGAAAACAGCAAGGTGAAAGTATCTATGATGTTCAGGGGGCGCGAAATCGCCTATGCGGATATGGGCAAAAACATCATGGAGCATATCAAAACCGCCTTGACCGATTTATGCACGATTGAACAGCAGCCGAGGCTGGAAGGGCGGAGCATGGTTATGGTGGTGGCGCCGAAGCGCTGATTCAGATGAAATAAATATGAAATAGGAGTCAATACATGCCAAAATTGAAGACGAACAGAGGAGCGGCAAAGCGATTTTCCCTGACGGGAACGGGGAAGGTCAAGAGGCATAAGGCCTTTGCAAGCCATATTCTCACAACGAAGACAAAGAAAAGAAAACGAAATCTCAGAAAGTCGGCCATTCTCGACCATAGGGACGAGAAGGGCGTCAAGCGACTTATTCCGTATCTATAGCAAGATATATGAACTTAGGAGAATTGTAGGATATGCCAAGGGTAAAGAGAAGTCTGACTGCAAAGAAAAAGAGAAGAAAGATATTCAAGCTGGCCAAGGGTTTTTTCGGGGCAAGACGGCGTCTTCTGAAGACAGCCACAATGGCCGTAGACCGGGCATTGAAATATGCCTATCGTGACAGACGGGTTAGAAAAAGGGCTTTTCGCAAACTATGGATCGCAAGAATCAATGCGGCTGCCCGTATGAACGAGATCAGCTACAGCCGTTTGATAGACGGCATGAAAAAGTCCCATGTCGATCTGAACAGAAAGGTTCTGGCCGATATCGCCGTTTCCGATCCCAACGGCTTCAAGAAGATCGTGACGATTGTAAAAGGTGAGGCGTCTGCATGATGGGCGATCTTGAGGATCTCCTGGAAAAGGCGGAGTCCGACCTGCGTGCTTCGCAAACCCAGGATGATATCCTTGCCGTGCGCACGAAATATATGGGAAGAAAAGGTCTTCTGACGGCCCTGCTGCGCAATATTACGGCTGTTCCCCAGGACGAGCGGGCGCAGTTCGGCAAACGCGGCAATGAGATCAAGGAAACGCTTTCCGGATGGATCGAAGCGGCCTTGACGGAAGCCGGCGCCCGTCGGAAAGACGATGTTCTCCTGAAGCAGAAGCTTGATGCCACACTTCCAGGCCGCCGGACAAGGTATGGACGTATCCATCCGGTTACCCAGGTTCGGAAGGAAATTTGCGACATCTTTTCAGGTCTGGGATTCACCATTGTTGACGGTCCGGAAGTAGAACTCGAATATTACAATTTTGAAGCCCTCAATATCCCTGCGGATCATCCTGCACGAGATATGCAGGCCACATTCTATATTGATGACGGCATCGTCCTGCGCACCCACACATCGCCCGTTCAAGTGAGAAGAATGGAGCAGATGCGTCCCCCCGTAAGGATCATTTGTCCAGGTCGCGTGTACAGGCATGACTCCGACGTGTCCCATACCCCCATGTTTCATCAGGTAGAGGGTTTGCTCGTGGATCGGGGGATTACCTTCGGCGATTTAAAAGGCATCCTGACCTATTTTCTCAAAGAGGTATTCGGCCCCGATACGGCGCTGCGCTTCCGCCCGAGTTTTTTCCCCTTCACGGAGCCCAGTGCGGAAGTCGACATCCAGTGTATGCTGTGTCGCGGTAAGGGTTGCCGTGTATGCGGCCAGAGCGGCTGGATTGAGATACTCGGATCAGGCATGGTAGATCCGGCAGTCTTCAAATATGTGGATTACGACCCTGAAGAGGTGTCCGGTTTTGCATTTGGTCTGGGTATCGACCGAATCGCCCTTTTGAAATACGGCATCTCCGATTTACGATTATTGTTCGAGAATGACTGGCGTTTTTTAGCGCAATTTTAGAATAGAGAAAATATGTTAGTTAGTCTTCGATGGCTTAAAGATTTTGTGGAAATTGAAATCACGGCGGCGGAACTTGCCGAGCGCCTCACGATGGCAGGTCTGGAGGTGGACGCCGTCGAGGAGAAGAAACCGGCATTCAGCGGCGTCGTTGTGGCAAGAATTCTTTCCATCAAAGCCCACCCCGATGCCGATAAGCTCGTTCTTTGCGATGTTTCAACGGGAGATCGTGTTTTTCCCGTTGTCTGCGGCGCGAAAAACATCAAAGAAGGCGACGTCGTGCCCCTGGCGACGGTCGGCGCTCAGATTCCCGGCGGCTACACGATTAAACTCTCGAAAATCAGAGGCGTCGTATCGGAGGGTATGCTTTGCTCCGAAGCCGAGCTGTCCATAGGAGAAGATGCCGCGGGCATCATGATCCTGCCCGGCAATCTGACTCTGGGTGTTGATTTGGCTGAAGCCCTGGAACTTCATGATACGGTATTGGATGTTGGCGTAACACCTAACCGTCCCGACTGTCTTTCCATGATCGGCATCGCCCGCGAGGTTGCCGCGATTACCGGTAAAACGCTCCGTTATCCGGAGATCCGGTTGTCGGAAAATGATGAAGACATCCAAAATCTTACATTTGTCGAGATACTCGATCCCGATCTGTGCCCCCGATATACGGCCCGGATCATCAAAAATGCGACGATAAAACCGTCGCCTCTCTGGATGCGGCTGCGTCTGGAAGCCGTCGGCCTGCGGGCGATCAATAATATCGTTGATGTTACCAACTTCGTCATGATGGAGATGGGGCAGCCTTTGCATGCCTTTGATTTCCGTTTCCTGGAGGAGGGGCGCATTGTGGTTCGGCGTTCCAAACCCGGCGAACCTTTCATATCGCTGGACGGCAAGGAGCGCGTCCTTCGCAATGATACCCTCATGATCTGCGACGGCCGCAAGCCCGTGGCCATCGGCGGCATCATGGGAGGCCTTAACTCGGAGGTTAAGGACGATACGGAAACGATTCTCATAGAAAGCGCCTATTTTAATCCCGTGTCGATCCGCCGGTCCTCGAAATGGCTCCAGATGTCCACGGATGCGGCATTCCGATTCGAACGCGGCATCGATCCCCAGGGGCAGCTTATGGCGTTGGATCGTGCGGCCCGGTTGATGGCCGACCTTTCAGGAGGAACGATCTGTAAAAATGCCATCAATTGCTGTCCAAAGCCGATAGAGGCCATCAGGGATATTCCCTTGCGTGTAAAAAAGGTAAGAGACACACTCGGCGCCCCTGTCTCCGCAGATGATATTGTCAAGACACTCGAAAGCATCGAGATCGATGTCAGGAAAGACAGCCATGCCCAAGAAGAGACTTTCCTGGTCACACCGCCCGCATTTCGCGTTGATTTGACGCGCGAGATCGACTTGATTGAAGAGGTGGCGAGACTCTACGGTTACGACCGGATTCCGGTGACCATGCCTGCCGTCACCGCCGCTTCGATAACGCAAAACAGCCGGGAGCGCTTGAGCGAGAGGATTAAAAATATTCTCAACGGCTGCGGCTATTCGGAAGTGATCAACTACAGCTTTGTGACGTTCAGGGCTTGCGATCTTCTGAGGCTTGACGCAGATGATGAAAGACGGAATGTCGTCAGGATCAGAAATCCCCTCACGGAAGACCAATCCGTCATGAGGACGACGATTGTCTATAGCCTCCTGGAGACGATGCGGAAAAATTCCCATGCCGGTACTTTTGATCTCAAGATATTTGAGATGGGGAGAACTTATATCCAAAAGCAATCCGGCAAATTGCCGGAAGAGAACAACAAACTCGGCCTTCTGCTGACAGGGGCCCGGTATGAGGACCTCTGGCATTTCAAAGATCTCCAGGGCGATTTTTATGACTTGAAAGGGACTCTGGAAAATATCTTTGACAATTTGAACATCGGGTCGGTTAAATTTGTTTCCGGTGCGAATGAACCTTTTCTCCATCCGGGCCGATCATGCAGTTTGATGATAAATGACAGATGCTTCGGATACATGGGAGAGGTGCATCCTGATCTTTTGGATGGGCTGGATTTGAGAAATCCGGCCCAGATAAGCGAGATCGATATTGATGTTCTTATGGCCTGCTATACGGATGTTTTGATGTTTAAGGAGCTCTCCCGCTTTCCATCGAGTACGAGAGATGTTGCCTTTCTCGTCCGTGAGGAAATGGAGGGGGATGCCGTCATTTCCGCTGCTATGGCGGACCCTGAAGAATTACTTGAAAAAGTTAGTATTTTTGATGTATATGACGGTAAAGGCATTTCGCCGGGGAAAAAGAGTGTGGGGCTTCGATTTTGCTATCGCGCTCCGGATCGCACATTGACGGATGAGGAAGTCAATAAAGTCCACAGCCGCATGGTAAAAAGCGTCATTGCGCACACGGGGGCCGTTATCAGGGGCGACGATCGTTAATTTTTGTTGGGTAACAAAGCAGGGGTTGATTGTGAGGCAATAACAGGTTTGAAATTTAATGGGATGGATTATTTAATGAATTAGGGGGTAAAGATGACGAAAATCGATATTATCCAGGAAGTTTATGAGAAATTGGGATTTTCCAAGAAAGACGCCGCCAGGATTGTGGAATCCGTTTTTGATCTGATGAAGGAAAGCCTTGCCCGCGGTGAAAAAATCAAGATTTCCGGCTTCGGCAATTTTGCCGTTAAGGACAAAAAATCGCGCCGGGGCAGGAACCCCCAGACAGGTGATGAAATAGAAATATCCGCCAGAAAAGTGTTGACGTTTAAGTCATCCCAGGTGCTTCGCAAGATCCTGAACGACTAAGAAGTCGAGAAAAATGGATGGATTGATTCCCGATAAGGCATATTTTCGCATCGGCGAGGTCAGTAAGATACTTCAGGTTGAACCTTACGTACTGAGGTACTGGGAATCGGAGTTTACATCCGTCAGGCCCATCCGGACAACGTCCGACCAGCGTCTGTATCGGAAAAAGGACGTCGAGGCATTGATGACGATCAAACGGCTTCTGTATGATGAGGCATTTACCATCAAGGGCGCTAAACGCCACCTTGCCAAGATGAGGAGCGAGGCTTGTCAAGAAGATGGGGGAACGCTGGATTTGCTCGCTCAAGTTAAGGAGGGATTGCTGCAAATCAAAGACTTGGTGAGCCAGAGATGATCCCCGATGGATTTTCGTTATAGGCCGATTAAGAACATGCGAAGATGTTTTATAATCGGCCTTTTTAGTGAAATGAGCGACGAGGATCGAATGGAAAGATTATTTTTTATTTGCTCTTTTCGAGGCCTTAAGCGGATTGATCTTTTGCGACGACTCGGCAACTTCCTTCTTGACGTGAGATGCCTGCGGGCACCTTCCGGTAACCCATTTACTGGCCGGATCAGGATAAATCTTGCAGTACTGGCCTGATGCAAGAGTCATAATCTTATTGCAGCTTTCACATTGTTCAACAATCGTATGACAAGTGCCTCCATTAAATCCACAACCTTTTTTGGTCATGAACGCACAATCGATTCCGGCTTTGGTTGTTTGACAAATCATAGGTATCACCCCTCTTTAATTAGATTTTTAATTTGCTCGATGAATTTTACTAAGGATAGCTTGACAAAGGGAAGGGACTGTATTTATCTCTGCGGAAAAGCAGTCATTTCATCACCCGTCTCGATCCTACACAAGGTTGGGCTAACTAACAAAAAAATATGGCTGTGTCAAGAAAAAAATTTGAGAGGATGTGGAATTAGGCAGCGTGTCTGTAGAAATAAAAACATTTGAAATTATAAACAAACTGGGCCTTCACGCGAGGCCCGCGGCCAAGCTGGTTGAGATTTCAAAAAGGTATCGGTCGCATGTATATTTTGAGAGGGATGGAAGGGAAGTGAACGGCAGGAGTCTGCTCGGCATATTGACTCTTGCCTGCCCGCAGGGGAGCCGGATTACCATAAGGGCGGAAGGTGATGACGCACATGATGTCCTGGAAAGCCTGGGCAGACTTATTGCGGAGAAGTTTGGAGAAGAATAGTATGGTGATTTCTTGTCCTGAAAGGAGAAATGACGATGTATCCGGATGATGCAAAAAAGACGTTTGTTTTGAAGGGCATGGGCGCATCTCCCGGCATTGTGATGGGCAAGGCTTATTTGTTCGATCGCCTTGATTCGCTGATCTCCTTTTACACCCTGAACGACACGGCCCTCGTTGAGGCGGAAATCGTGCGTTTCAGGGATGCCGTGGCAAAGTCCGAAAAAGAACTTCTCGAAGTTAAAAATAAGCTGAGCAGCATCGGCGGAATCGAGCCGTCTTATATCATCGACGTTCATATCATGATCCTGAACGATGGGGCGTTCATGAACAACACAATGCAGTGCATCCGGGACATGTTTGTGAATGCGGAGTGGGCTATCCGGATGACCGTCGACAAATACAGGGAAATTTTCGATAAAGTTGAAGATGATTATCTCAGAAAACGATTCAACGATATTCAGTATGTTGCACAGATGATCCTGAGAAATCTGGCGGGGAAAAAACTGGAAACCGTAGAAGACATTGGCGAGGGCGTGATTATCATAGCCCAGGACCTGTCGCCGGCGGATACGGCGCAGATGAAATTCGATCAGGTTCTCGGTTTTGCCACGGATGTCGGCGGAAAAACGTCCCACACAGCCATTGTAGCGCGGTCGATTGAAATACCGGCGGTCATTGGACTCAAGACCCTGACCAAAGTGGTTCGTACCAATGATGATGTCATTGTCGACGGGACTTCCGGCGTTGTGATTGTCAATCCCGATCCGGAAATCCTCCATCGTTACGAAGAAAAGAAAAAACTCGAGCGTGAAGGCAAGAAGGAATATCTGAAGCATGCCCAACTTCCTGCCGTTACCCTTGATCAATACCGTGTTGAGATCGGCGGCAATATTGAATTCAGCGAAGAGATTCCGTCGGCCATTGCCAACGGCGCCGAAGGCATAGGGCTTTATCGGACGGAATATATCTACATCAACCGGGAACAACTGCCCACGGAAGAGGATCATTTTGCGAGCTATCGCCGCGTTGTCGGCGTCGAGGGACTGGCGTGGTCGACCATACGGACGTTCGATTTGGGGGGTGATAAATTTTTCTCCGATCCCAAGCTTGCCAAAGAGATGAATCCCCAGATGGGTCTCCGGGCGATCCGTTTTTGCCTTAAGGAAGTTGATCTGTTCAAGGTACAGTTACGGGCCATTCTGCGTTCCGCGGCTTACGGAAAAACAAAAATACTGTTTCCCATGATATCCGGCATTGAAGAGATCAGGGAGGCCAAAAGTATCCTTCATGATGTGAAAAGGGAGTTGACGGCGGCGGATATTCCGATCGGGGAGGACATTGAAATTGGAATCATGATTGAAGTCCCTTCGGCGGTTGTCATCGCCGACGAACTGGCAAAGGAGGTCGATTTTTTCAGCATCGGAACGAACGACCTGATTCAATATGCCCTGGCGATCGACAGAATCAATGACCGCGTCAGTTATCTGTACGAACCGCTCCATCCGGCCGTTCTCAGGCTGGTCAAGCGGGTCGTTGATGTGGGTCATGCCGCCGGCATCCGGGTGGCCATGTGCGGCGAAATGGCGGGCGATCCGGTCTGCACAATGATCCTTCTGGGCCTTGAACTGGATGAACTCAGCATGCATCCCCTGGCTATTCCGAAGGTTAAAAAAATCATCAGAGGGGCCACGGTGAAGGAATCCAAAGAACTGTTGGAAAAGGTGATGTCGTTCCAGTCGTCTGTGGAAATCCGCGACTATGTGGAAGATTTCATGCAAAAACGATTTCCCTCTGAATTTCCGGAAATCGATCAGGGATAAAATGTCAATCCTATCTGCCATAAAACTGTGGTTGAATGAGACACAGGAATATTATGCCGAAAGTCTTTACGGAAAGCATAGTTTCTCATTATACCGATTTGTCGATAAGGCATTTTCCAGAGTTCAACTGGCCGATGAGGATGTCGCATGCATCAGAAGTCTGGCGGAACAGGGGGTGGTTGTTTACGCCTTGAAATATAGAAGCCGTCTCGACAGCCTCATCGTGTGGGAAACGGCCTCACAAAAGGGTATTCCCCGGCCTGTTTACTCCCATGGCGTCAACTTGATGTTCTGGCAGCCTTTTACCAAGGCCTTGTGCGTTGTTTTTTTCACCCTTTTTTATCTCATCTTTAAACAAACCATTTTAAGTCCATACAAGTCCAAATACCTCAAACGAATGACACAGGACAGGCAAAGCGCGATTATCCACCTGGGAGGATCGGAATATTTCGAAGATCCAAAGGTGCCGGATGCCCTGGCCCAGTTGATTGAAGCCCAAAAAATACTGGCTGCGCCGATCTATCTCGTTCCGGTCTTTGTTGCTTATTCGCGGAGAAGGGAGAAGGAAAGAGAAAATCTGATCGATATTCTCTTCAGTCAGACGGAGGATGTGGGCCCGCTGCGAAGGCTCGTTACCTATCTGAGGTATTCTCTTGCGGGCAAGACGAACCTGATCATCGCGGAACCCATCAATCTGTCGGGATTTATGCAGGCGAATATCCATCTTTCGGACGATCAGTTGGTTCAGGATATAAGGAGAGATCTCCTTGACCGGATTGATGAGGAAAAGACCGCTATCGTCGGACCCTATCTGAAATCACGGGATGAAATGATCAGCATGGTGCTCAATGATAAGGACCTCGTCGAATTCATGGAAGAACTGGAGGTCCAGGGAAAACGCGATTACGATGCGCTGGCCAAGGAGGCCAAAAAATATCTGAAAGAAATTGCATCCGATTACAAAGAGATGCTCATTAATATCTGGTATATCGTTTTAACCTGGTTGTGGAACAATATCTACGACGGCGTTATCCTTGATCGGGAGGGCATGGCAAATATCCGCAACATTTCCAAGAGGATGCCCTTTATCATCATTCCCTGCCACCGGAGTCATATCGATTACCTTCTCCTTTCCTACGTTTTTTACAAGAACAATATTCAACTCCCCTTTATCTGGGCGGGGGATAACCTGTCCCACTTTCTCATCGGCTATATCTTTCGCAAGTCAGGGGCGTTTTTCGTCAGGCGGAGTTTCAAGGGCAATGTTCTTTACAGTAAAGTCCTTGCCAAGTATGTCAAGATGCTCCTTCAGGAAGGGCTTCCCCTGGAATTTTTCATCGAAGGTGGCCGGAGCCGGACGGGGAAGATGGTGATGCCGAAATACGGCGTTTTGTCCATGATTATTCAGGCCTATCAGGATAAGGCCTGCGATAATCTGGCGGCGATTCCTGTCTTTATCGGTTATGACAAGGTCATCGAGGAGAAGTCTTATTTGAGGGAACTGGGCGGCGAACAAAAAGTAACGGAAAGCGCATCCGATGTCATCAAATCGCGAAAATTGCTCAGACGGCGTTATGGCCATGTTTACGTCAATGTGGGCCGGCCGATTTTCTTGAAAGAGTATCTGGAGGCCCAGGAAAATCCTTTGGAATCCATGAGCGTTGAGGAGAGACAAAGTCTGTACAGAAAAATGGGTTATGAAATTGTCCACGAGATCAGCAAGGCTTCCGTCGTGACGCCCTATGCCCTGATTTCTGCGGGGCTCCTCAGTCATGACCGGAGAGGCATTGCCCATAATGATTTGATGGAGATTTTATCGCAATTTCATGATTATTTGACTCTGCGAAAGGCAAAAATCGCAGAAACCCTGTCGGACAACCGGGAGAAGGCCGTAAAGGACGCGTTGGCGCTTCTTGATCAAGACAAGCTCATCTCCCGGATGGGTTCCGAGGAGGAAGATGAAGACGATGATGTTGAACAAACCGTCTATTCCCTGGAATATGATAAGAGGTTGAACCTCGAATACTATAAAAACGGCATCCTCCATTTTTTCCTTCCCATATGTTTTGTGGCGCAATCCATCCTTGCCTTTCGTGAAGATATGATTCCTTATGCCCGGATTGCGGAAGATTATCGTTTCTTCAAAAAGATGTTCTGGAATGAATTTATCTTCGATATTGACCGCAGCGATGATGACGACATCGACGATGTTCTGCTTTATCTGGGCGGACGAGACATGATTTACGGGTATGAAGGAAATACGGAGGCGCTGATCGAAGTGAGAGGCAAGGGACGAACAAACCTGATGCCGTTTGCCGGTTTGATCAGTAATTACATCGAATCATACTGGGTTGTGATGAGGGGATGCAACTATTTGAGAAAAAGCCCGCTCCCGCAAAAAGACCTTTTGAAAAAACTCAATAATCTTGGAGCGCGGATGTTCAAGAAAGGAGAAATACGGCGGGCCGAGGCCATGTCCCAGGCCAACTATCAAAACGCCCTGCTGTTTCTTGAGGAATCAGGGGTCATTCTCGAATATGAGAGTGATAAGAAGTCAGACCGCCGCGATGGAACAACCTATTGTCTCAATGAGGACAAGACGGTTTTTGAGCACATCCGGCGCCGGTTGTTTCAATTTATGTAACAGATATGGGAGGAAGCAGATGATCGCCGATTTTGGATTCTTGCGCCGTTTTGTGAAATATGTCCCGGTATTTGCCTTGGTTTTCCTGCTTTTCCCGGTTGTCGATAACGCCGGGGCGGAGCAACTCAAAACGACGGAACCTGTTTTGCTCGATGCGGGGAAGATCACCGGCGTGCATGCCGGGACAGAACCGGATATTCGCATATTCAAAGGTATTCCTTATGCCGCGCCGCCTGTCGGTGGGTTGCGCTGGAGGCCGCCGCAGCCGGTCAAGTCCTGGGACGGGATCCGGCATACCGGCGAATTCGGGCCCATATGTCCGCAAACCAAATCCTCACTTTTCATGAGCTTGGATTATGATAACATGAATGAGGATTGCCTGTACCTCAATGTCTGGACGCCAGCTAAAAGTGTGAAGGATGCGGTCCCTGTCATGGTCTGGATTCATGGGGGCGGCAATATCCAGGGCGCCGCTTCAACGCCCTATTATGACGGGAAGTCGCTGGCCCGCAAAGGGGTGGTTCTCGTAAGCATCAATTATCGTTTGGGTCCGTTCGGTTTTTTTGCCCATCCTCTCCTGTCTAAAGAATCGAAGTACAATGTGTCGGGCAATTACGGTCTTCTTGACCAGATTGCCGCCCTGAAGTGGGTTCAGCGCAATATTCGGGCCTTTGGCGGCGATCCCAGACGCGTAACCGTTTTTGGAGAATCGGCAGGAGGGCTGAATGTCAATTGTCTTATGGCATCTCCATTGGCGAAGGGGCTCTTTCACGGCGCCATTGCCCAGAGCGGTCATGCCTTCAGCCGCAACCGGCATCTTCAAAAGCGGTGGTACGGCCAGGAGTCGATGGAGACTCAGGGAGAGCGCATTGCGAAGGAGTGCGGGGTCGCTGATGCGGCGGATCCGCTGAAGGCGCTGCGTGCCCTCAGCGCGGAAAAAATTATCGAGATTACAAAACCGACACTGGGTGTCGGCGGCGAAAAAGGGAATTATTTTAATTTTGTGGTGGACGGCTGGGTGATTCCCGATGAGATTCATACGGTTTTCAGTCAAGGCAAACAGCGTGACGTTCCCCTCATGGTCGGCGCCAATGCCGACGAGGGGACTTTGTTTACCCTGAGGTCTCCGATTAAGACCGTCGAGGCGTATCGCATGGCGGTCAAGGCTTTATACGGCAGTGCAGCGGATAATGTTTTGGCCATGTACCCTGTCAGCGAACCGGCGCATGTCCGAAAAGCCCTGTCGGACAGCCTGGGCGACCTGGGTTTTGTGGCCGGCGCCCGCGCCTTTGCCCGTGGGATGGGTACGGTTGCATCCAAGGCTTATCTTTACCACTTCACCATGAAGGCGACTGGGAAATGGGGAGAGACCCTGGGCGCCCATCATGGCGCCGAAATCCCTTATGTGTTCGGCAATCTGCAGCAGGGCATGAATCCGACGGATTTGCAGCGCCTTGCTCTATCCGACAAGATGAGCGCTTACTGGGTCAACTTTGCAAAAACGGGGAATCCCAACGGTGAAGGACTTCCCATGTGGCCTCATTACAAGGCGGATGACGATCAGCACCTCGAATTCGGTCAAGAAGTCAACGCAGGCCGACATCTTCGTAAAGCGGCATGCGATCTCTTCGATAAAATTTCAACAGAAAGAAGAAAGAATCGTTAAATAAATTAACCCCACAGAATCAACCCTGTTTCATATTTATACGACAGCTTTTTGTTGTAAGGGAAAACGCGGATGCCGTAGTTGTATGAACCGTTATGCTTTACTTTATACTTAACGGTAAACGTGAGAATGCCTTCTTCCGATGTGTCGATGATTTGCAGGGGCACGGATTCGAGGTCGCCGGTAAAACTTGTTCCTTCTACCTTTCCGATGACCAGTTCAACGAGTATTTCACCGGGGTCCAGTTTGCCCGGATCAATTCTTACGTTAACGATCAGCGGCTGATCGACAAAAATATTATCGCCGTGAATGCCTTCGACAATGACGTTTAAAAACTTGAGAGAGGAAAAACGCATGGGTATTTTGAGTTTCCAGTCGGCAATTTCTTTGACCAGCCCGAAGGAATCTTTTGTCAGCTCGCAATGTCTCTTCGCTGTCGGCGCATACATATCGTTGTAGTATTCAAGGAGCATCCGCTCGGAATTGAAGCAGGGAATCAGGGTCTGCATGGATCTTTTCACCATGGACAGCCATGTTCCCGGAAGGCCTGTTTCATCGCGATTGTAGAAAAGAGGGATGATCGTATTTTCAAGAGTGGTGTAAAGGGATTGGCTGTCTTCCTCGTCGGCCGTCGGCGATTCATCCATATAATCCTTTGCCACGGGGCCAATGGTCCAGCCGTTTGTACCGTCATAACCTTCCGACCACCATCCGTCGGAGACGCTGAAATTGAGGACGCCGTTTATGGCGACCTTTTGTCCGCTTGTGCCGCAGGCCTCGTAAGGTCTGCGGGGCGTGTTCATCCAGACATCGACGCCCTGGATGAGTTGACGGGCGATGTGGATGTCGTAATCCTCGAGGAAAAAGATTTTGCCGCGGAATCTTTCTTCCTTGCTGATGTCGATCACTTTTTTGATGATGTTTTTCCCCATCTCGTCATTGGGATGCGCTTTTCCGGCAAACACGATATGTACGGGGCGGCTGGGATTGTTTAAGATTTTGTCGAGGCGCTTGAGATCGAAAAAAAGCAAGTCCGCCCGTTTGTATGGGGCAAAACGTCGGGAAAATCCGATCAGCAAGGCTGACGGGTTTATCTTTGAGAAGATGTCGTCGCTCCATGTTTTTGCATAGCCGTATTTTGCCCACTGCTTGACGGTTTGATCCCTGATGACGTTAATGGCTTTTTGTTTTAGTTCATACCGGGTGCGCCACAGCAGATCGTCAGACATATTTTCGATTCTGGACCATCTCTCCTTGCTGGTGATTTCCTTGTCCCATCCCGCTTCCAGGAAGGCATTCAGCAGATCCTTCATCCTCGGGGCGACGTAAGACATCATATGGACGCCGTTGGTAATGTTTCTGATAGGGATTTCGGAGTAGTGCAATCCCTTCCAGACGTTGCGCCAGATGGACTTGGATATTTGGCCGTGTATCCGGCTCACGGCATTGCTCATATGAGAAAGCTTCAACGCCAGGATGGTCATAAAAAAAGGTTTGTCTTCGCCGCTTTCCTTTTTTCCCAATTCCCAAAACTGAGACCACGAAATGCCGGACCATTTAACAAAGTTGGAAAAGTAATGTTCCATCAGGTCTTTGGAAAATCTTTCGTTTCCCGCTTCGACCGGCGTGTGGGTTGTAAAAATTGTGCTGCCGCGCACCACTTCACCGGCCTCATCGAAGGAAAGACCCTGTTCCGTCATCAGATGGGATATGCGCTCAAAGATCAGAAAAGCCGAATGCCCTTCATTGATGTGATACACGGAGGGTTCTATCCCCAGCCTTCGCAACAGCCTGATTCCGCCGATCCCGAGGAGTATTTCCTGCTCTATCCTTGTCTTTTGGTCGGCCACATAAAGATTTGCCGTTATCTTCCGGTCCTGAATGGTATTTCTTGGTATGTCCGTATCCATCAGGTATAAGGAAACCCTGCCGATTTTTATCTGCCAGATATTCGCGTAAAGCGTGCGGCCGGGCAATTCGATGGATATCTGGATCTCGTTTCCCCGATCGTCCTGGACGATGGTGATCGGCATGGTGGAAAAATCATTTTCCGCATACTGCGTTACCTGGACGCCGTTTTTGTCGATGACCTGTTTGAAAAATCCATATTTGTAGAGAAGCCCGATGCCGACCATAGGGATGTTCAAGTCACTGGCCGTTTTCAGATGGTCTCCCGAAAGGACGCCCAAGCCGCCGGAGTAAATCGGGATGCTTTCGTGAACCCCGTATTCTGTGGAAAAATAGGCAATGGGCGACGACCACCGTATGTCGTCGCATTTCTGGAGTCGTTCCGTGGATGTCTTATCCTCCATGTATTCGTCGAACTCCTTCATGACGCGGGCGTATAGATTGACATAGGAAGCATTGCCGGCAGAAGCGGCGAGCCTTTCCGAGGCAATTTCCTCCAGCATCTTGACGGGGTTGTTGCCGATTTCCGGCCACAATCTCGGTTGAATGGTTGCGAAGACGTCAAGGGATCGGGGATTCCAACTCCACCATAAATTATAGGCCAGTTCGCGGAGCCGCGACACGTTTTTCGGAAGATCGGCGATGGCGGTGAAAGAACGGAAGTGGGGCTGCATCGATACAACGCTGGTGTAGGTGTATTTCTTTTCCGCTTTATATTCTTCCGAGGTCAGTTGGTCGGAGCGATCACGAGCGCACTGCTCGGCTTTGTCATAGGCCTTGAGATATTGTTTGAAAAAATTTGTCCAGGTTGCCTTGACGGCGATGGAGCGGGCCTTTTTTCTTCTTTTATGCATGTCCATATCCGACCAGGACAAGGCATCTTTGAGAACCTGATAGAGAGTCTCTTCAATGGTCGGCATGTCCTGCCCCCGGCGTCTGATCAGGACGACGCCGGTGTTTTCTCCTTCAGACCTCTCCACCCAAAGACCAAAGCCGGCCTGATCGGTTGTCACCGTGGGAACGGCGAAGGCCGCACTTTCCTGCGGCGTATAGCCCCAGGGTTCATAAAAGGACGGGAAGACGCCGAGATCGCATCCGGATAAGGCTTCATAATACGTCATATTCAGAAGACCGTCGTGGCCGTTGAGATAAGCGGGGATAAAAATGACATGCACCTTGTTTTTTGCCGCATTATTCAACCCGATCCGGTTGCAGGTTTGCAGAATGGGGTCCGACGCTTCATAATGGAGGCGATGCGTTGAGATCGGCGGGGGCGTTCCCTGGTCTGTTTTGCCGTATTCACCCTGAAGGGCGGGGATCAAATCCGTGTATCCGCCGAGGACAAAAAAATACGCAATCACAGATTCCGAAATCTCCTTGTCCAGGCGACCCAAGGCAGAGAGAAAGACATCAATGCCTTTGTTGTGGAATTCATACCGTCCTGAAATGCTGAATATCTTTGTGTTGAGGGAAAAATCCTTTCTGAGGAATCTTCCGGCGGCATCAAGAAGTTTTTTCTTGGAATTCAAGGCCGGCGTCCGGTTGTCCGTGAAGTCCGGTATGTGTTCCATTTCCAAACCGTTTGGCGTGATAAAATCCGGTTGTCTTCCGAGAAAGTTTTTCGCTTCCATGGCGGTTATGTCGCTCACCGTCGTGAAGCAATCCGCCTCGCGGGCCGTTACGGCCTCCATGGAATACTTGGCGGTAACGTTATGGGCGCTCGCTTCACGCTGGGGGGAGATACGCTCCATGTTTGAATAAATATCAACGCCGGAACCGGCGAGGCTTCTACCCAGGATAGTGGCATGGGTGGTAAAGATGGTCCCAATGGCAGGCACGTTCTTTTTGAGATAAAGAAGGCCGGCACCGGTCATCCACTCATGGAACTGGGCGATGGTCGGCAAACCGAAGGGCTTCGCCATGCAATTATAGACGGTTTCGATGACCTCGCCGCAGGCATAACTGAACATAACCGGTTCGATATAATCCCACCCGCCGGCAATGGAATCGACGCCGAAATCTTCCCATATCCGGTAGAGCAACTGATCTTTATTATATTTCTTGCCGTATCCGACCAGAATGGCCTTTGGTTCTCCGGGGACCTTCCAGCGGCCAAAACGGCAGGGGATCTCTTTGATGGCTGTTCCTTCCCGGATTTTTGCCCAGAAATGCTCATCCGTCTCTTCAAACTCAAGATTTGTTTTGATATCGGGTCCTAAGAGAATACAGCGGTCGCCATAGGCCCTGGTTGCTTCAAGGAGCTTGCTTTGAATGACGGTGTAAATGCCACCCACCTTATTGCATATTTCCCAACTGACTTCAAATAGATAACCCTGCCGGCTTGTTGTCATTACTGAGGCTCCTTTTGGTTGTGTTGATATGATTCGGATCGTTTGATCGCTTCTTGTCGAGCTGTCGTGAGAAATCATCCATGATGTTCATAAAGTTGATATAGGCGTCATAGGGCGACGGATAAGGGTTGAAGTATTTATGGACGTCTCCGTCGGAAAACCATTTTGTGCACATGTAATACAGATGATCCGATGTCTGAAGGCAGCGCCAGATGTGGAGGAGTTGCTCATCCCCACAAGAAACGACGCTTTGTTCCAGGTCATATAACGTCCGGCTTGCATCCCGCTGCAGGGCATTTCCCAGCCAGGCGGTCAGGTTTCTTTCCACGTCCGCCCAGGATATGAATTGGGGCACATCGAGCGATGCGACAGGCGATTGATCCGCCGCGATTTCCCGCGGTGTCTGGAACTGAAACCCCGGTTGCTTCAGGAGTGCATCAGGAAGATTTTTCATGAATTCAAAAATGCCCGTTTCCTGCCATTGATGTTCTCCGAAGGTTTCATAATCCATGAACAGATTGATGATCCGGCCCTCCTCGCCCGCTTTATGGATCCAATGGGCATATTTATCAACCGTCAGGGGATATTCGGGCCACTGGCGATTGGAAAAGCGAAACGCAATGTCGTCGGACAAACGATAGTTTCTCAACAGCAGCTTCAAATGTCGGCATCCCTGAGGCTGATAGACGAAGTCAGGGCTTCTCCACCCGAGGATTTTATCGGCTCCTTCGGTAAGGATGCATTTGTAGCCCATATCTTCCGCCGCGGCGGCCAAATCGTTGTTATAGATAAATTCAGTGTGACGGAATGTATCGGCAGTTTGTCCGAAAAGGGTTTTAATCCTGTCCTTGTGGAGCATAACCTGTTTTTTAAATTCCTCAGGGGAAAAGATAAAGGCGAGGGAGTGGTAGTATGTTTCATTGAGAAATTCGACGCAACCGGTGTCGGCAAGCTGCCTGAAACTGTCCAGGACATCCGGGCGATATGTCTCCAACTGATCGAGAAGAATCCCGCTTAGGGAATAGGCAATGCGGAACGCCCCTTCATGCCTTTCGATCAGGTCGAACATCATCCTGTTGGCGGGAAGATAACATTTCTCGGAGACCTTGTTGAGAATCGCCCGGTTCTGTTCCATGTCCCCATAGGCATGGACATGATCGATATCGAAGTACGAATAATGCCTTAGACGCAAAGGCTGATGAACCTGGAAATAAAAGCAGATACCCGGCATTTTCCCGTCCTCTAATGCATAAGATCCCGATACACATCAACGATTTTTCCGGCAGCCGCTTCCCACCGGATATGTTTTATTTCCTCCCGGGACCGCTCAACGATGTCGTCGAAAAGCACCGGGTATTTCAGGACGGCGATGATTTTGTTGGCCATCTCATCGACATCCCAGAAATCAACTTTTAATGCATGCTTCAGGATTTCCGTCACGCCCGACTGTTTCGAGATAATGACAGGGACATCGTAGAGCATCGCTTCAAGAGGCGATATGCCGAAGGGTTCCGATACGCTCGGCATGACATAGAGGTCGCTTGCGGCGAACATCTGCTCCACATCAGCGCCTCGCAGGAAACCCGTGAAATGGAAATTCTTCCCCAGCCCCAACTCGGCGACCCGTTCGACCATGCGCGGCATCATGTCGCCCGTACCGGCCATAACAAATGTTATGTCGGGAAGAACCTTCAAAACTTTTGCGGCCGCCTCGATAAAATAATCCGGGCCTTTCTGAAACGTAATTCTGCCCAGGAACAGGACGACTTTCCTGCCGCCGTTTTTACTCGGCATATGATAGATTTGACGCGCCTCTACCTGTGAAACGGCGTTATGAATAACCGAAATCCGACGGGGATCGATGTTATAGAGGCTGACGATTCTTTGTTTCGTATAATTGCTGACGGCGATGATCCGGTCGGCACCCTCCATGCCGGAGCGCTCGATTTCATAAATATCCTGATTGATATTCTCGCCGCTGCGGTCGAACTCCAGGGCATGGATATGCAAAACAAGCGGTTTGCCGCTGGCTTTTTTAGCAATCAATCCGGCGAACACGGTCATCCAGTCATGGGCGTGAATGATATCGAAAGCGTATTGCGTCGCCACGGCGCCCGCCACATCGCCATAACGGGCCACCTCGGCAAGCAAATTCGGCCCGTAACCGCCGGCATTCCCAAGGAACCATTTATATTCTGCGGCCTGCTCACGGTCCACAATGCCCGTTGACGAATGCTGCAGCAGATTTTCATACTGAAAGCTCGTAAGATAGGGGCTGAGAACCGAATGGATCGGTCTGATCGTCAGCCTCCCAAAATCGACAAGGCCGGATGTCAAAGCGACGTCTGTATCGGATGATTCCGCCGTTCGGGTTGAAACGGGGATGTCGGCCGCCGAAACCAGTTTCACATGCGTCTTTTCCTTTACCCCGTTGACCTTGGGCAGGACAAAAATTACATCATGGCCGAGATCTGTTATGGCCTTTGTCATCCCGAAACAGGCCGTGCCGAGGCCGCCGCTCATGTGGGGCGGAAATTCCCATCCAAACATAAGGACTCTCATGTCTATACCCCCTTTTTTCGGATGAATTAAATCGGATTTGTTAAGTAAGTTACTAAATTGCGTCCGGGTTAGCAATCGGTTAATGAATACGCAACCATTATGCCGAACACTCAAGGAGAAACAAAAGGTTAAATAACTATTAATTTCTTGATATTGTCTGTATTTATAAACTTGACGCATCACAAAGTCAAGAGAGAAAAAAAGTCCCTCACCGCCAAACAATAAGGGCATCCTTGAAGACGATTAACCCATCTCAACCCTGTTTCTTAAACCTTGCCGCCGCTTCGCTTCAGTATCGTATAAAGCCTGATGATTTCGGCAACGCTCCATGCCTGGGCAATGCACCCATTGGGTCTGTGCGGCGGGCTTCCATCAAAAATCTCGGATATGGTGCCGCATCCGGCATCACGAAAATGATTATTCAAAAACGAGCGAATAACGTTGAGCAGGAACACCCGGGCGGTTTTTGCGTTGCCGGAAACCTTCAGGTAAGCTTCACCGAAATGGCCGAACAACCAGGGCCAGACGGTGCCCTGATGATAGGCCGCATCACGTTCAGCACTGTCTCCGTGGTAGCTGCCCCGGTATTTTGTGTCGGAAGGGGACAGCGTTCTGAGTCCCACGGGCGTCAACAGGTGTTCCTTTACCGTATTGACAACCCCGGCGGCTTGTGAGGGCGTGAGGGGAGAGTAGGGGAGGGAAACCGCCAGGATCTGATTAGGTCGGATGGACGCGTCAATGTTCACCTCATTGAAGCAATCCGCCAGATACCCCTCCTTTTCCAGCCAGAAAGCATCGGAAAAAGATTGGCTTGTAACATCGATCATGTCGGAAAGGGATAGTTCATGATCGCCGAACCGATTTCCCAACTCCCCGGTAAAACAAAGGGCGTTGAACCACAGGGCGTTTATTTCAACGGCATAGCCCCATCGTGGTGTGACGGGTTTTCCATTGGACACGGCATCCATCCATGTGAGTTGCGTCGATTCACTGCCTGCATGAAGAAGGCCGTTCTCGCCGTTTACGAAGCAGTTGCGTGGTGTCCCGGCCAATAAATTCTTAACGATATTTTTCATAACGGGCCACATCCGCTCTTCGATTAATCGAATGTCGTCCGTATGGATGAGGAGCTGCTGAACGGCCCAGAAGTACCACAGGGATGCATCCATGGAGTTGTAGGCGATTTTCTTTTCATTTTCGGAGAAATAATTAGGCAGAAGACCGTCTTTCTCGTGTTTTCCAAGCATGGCGAGGATGGCGATTCCGTCTTCGCTGCGGTTGCTGCAGAAGGTAAGGCCGGGAAGAGAAATGAGGGTGTCCCGTCCCCAATCACTAAACCAGTGATAACCGGCAACGATAGCCGGTCTGCCCGACGGCGTATGAATCAGGAATTGACCGCCCGCCGTCATTAATTGAGCCATATGATGCCGGTCTTCGTCCGTTTCAAATGCCTCTGTGATTTTCTTCGACTGCCGGACCTCGCCCCTGCGCCTTGCCGTTTCCTCCGACCATTTTATGGCAAGCGGACTTTCATCAGGAATATCCGATGCAGCGGCCGAGATAATCACAGAAGTCCCCTTATGGACTTGAATGTCGAGAATGCCTGGCAGGAACAGATCTTCGTGATAAGGAAAGCCTCTTTCTTTTTCCGTGGGGTATTCAAATTGCTTGTACCAGACAGGGGAGGGTGAAAACTGGGCGGTCATATTTGTTTCAAAGATAAGCGGCGGCATGCTTTCGTAAGGCACGATTTTAAATCCGTTGTTCCGGGAAACTGCGGTTGTTTGTAAAAATGGATTCTCGACGGCAAGTCCGTGATAATCCCGATAGGCCAGAAAAGGTTTGATGCGCAGGACGCAGGAAGACGGGCCGTCTTCCAGGTCGTACCTTACAAGAACACAGTCGTGCCCCTGCATCATCATAATGGATTTACGGATCTGAAGACCTTGCATCCGGTAAATAAATTGCGGGCAGCTCTCAAGGATGAATTCCGCAAGCATTGGTTCATGGGCAGGGAATAAAAAACCGGGATACAGGTGTTGAGAGAGAAAAAGTTCCTTTCCGTTTATGAAGATGGAATCTTCAAACTTGGACAGGAGCACGTACCTACCCGGCGGCGATGGGAGGTTTGCGACAAGAAGACCGTGATATTTACGTGTGTGGCAATTTGCCAGTGTGCTGGATGCGTAGCCTCCTCTGCCGTTCGTATCGATCCATTCCAGATTCAGCGGTTCCCGATCCGTATCGGAGGCATCTTGAAAGTTGATATGAATCATTGAGGATGCCTTTTATAGGAGAATACAGAATAAAGAATACAGAAGAAAAACAATATTATGGTTATTCTGGCTCCTGGCTCCCGACTTCTGTATTCTCATGCTTTGTTGTGCCCCACGGGCATGGGGGCTCGTTTGGAGGCACACGGTTAAAGGAACAAGACCGAAGCTTCAAGGCGTCTGGAAAATTTCAACGCCTTCCGGCGGTTTAAAGATAAAGAAACGATCGGGAATTTGCTTGTTGATTTCCATATCCCGAAAGGAGATCTGTGTCACATTGCCGTACTCGTCGGTAAACCGGCACTGTATAATTTGATAGGAATCTTTGCCGACAGTCAGGTAAAGCTGTCTTACGCCGAGATCATGATCCTTGGCTGCGAGGGTCAGGCGATAGTTGCCGCTGCCGTCGATGGAATCAGGCTGAGAAAAAGAGATCAGGAAATCGTCGCTGATTTTCCCTACGCCTGTTAAAAATTTGATAATCACCCGCGATTTAAAGATGCTTTCTGAGCTTTGCAGGTAAACGATGCGGTCCTCCGGCATGTACAGCCACGCCTGCTTGGGATTGATGATCAGTTTTTTGGCCTTCGGTTTGGTGTAATCCCATAACATCCTCTGTGGATTTTTAAAATAGACGACCCCCTCCTCGCGCTCGGTTTTATTTAATGTCTTGACCGTCACCTCCTGGACAAAGCGCGCCTTGAAATCTGCGATCTTCTCGTAGTTATTCTGCATGCGGTCGATGACCTCTTCCACTGTGGCCGCACATACGGTCCCCGGGGAACCCGGCATCCACAAAAGACCTAGGAAAGCATGAATCAACACGATTCTTTTAATTAATCGCCGGATTTTATGTGTAAAAAGTGGCATAATAAATTTATTTTTCGGTTATGTCTGAAAATGGCCCAACATGGCACAATTTTTTCAATGAGTTAATATCTCAATGCCGTTGACGGGGATAAAGCTAAGATATATCGACGTATTATCTATCATATTGTAATTATTGATATTATTCCCTGCCCAAAGCTTATGCAATCCGGTATAAAATCGTAACAATTGAAGACTTAGGGCCTTTATCAACAAGATTATCAACAGGCTTTTCAACATCTCTGTGGATTTCATCGCCAAGTATCCGTATAAAGTGAAATATCGTATTCAATATCCCTATCCGGCAATCTTCACACGCCATCCGAAGGGGTCTTCCTTTTGTCCATACTGGATTTGCAGTATCTCGTTGTATAACTTCTGTGTGAGTCCGCCGATCTTGCCGCCGTTGATGACATAAACCTCCCCCTTGAAGTTAATCTGTCCGACGGGAGATACGATAGCCGCTGTTCCCGATGCAAAAGATTCCTTGAGTGTCCCATTTGCCTGGGCGGTGATGATCTCATCCATGGACAGAGGCTTTTCGCTGACCTTCACGTTCCAGCTTTTAGCGAGGCGAATAACGGAATCGCGGGTAATGCCCGGAAGAATCGTTCCCGCCAGGGGCGGCGTGACGAGTTCATCGCCGATGACAAAAAAGATATTGCTGGTTCCCACTTCTTCGACATATTTTCTCTGGTTTGCATCAAGCCACAGCACCTGCGTATAGCCTTGTTCGATGGCGATTCTGCTGGCATAAAGGCTGGCTGCGTAATTGCCCGCCGCCTTAATGGCGCCGATGCCCCCGCGGACGGCGCGGACATATTCATCGCTGACAAAAATCTTTGTCGGACTGAATCCTTCGGAATAGTATGCCCCAACAGGTCCTACAACGATGAAAAAAAGATACTCATTGGAGGGATGAACGCCGAGAGCAGCCTCTGTAGCGATCATGGTGGGCCGGATGTACAGAGATGTTCCCTCACCACGGGGAATCCAGTCTTTTTCGAGAAGGACCAGTTTTTTCAAGGCGTCCATAAAAAGGTCGGTATCCATGACCGGCATGCAGAGCCGCTCGGCGGAGGCGTTCATCCTTTTGATATTTTCCGTGGGCCGGAAAAGGTAGATGCGGTCGTCTTTTCCCCGATATGCCTTGAGCCCCTCGAATATTTCCTGTCCGTAGTGCAGGCACATTGCCGTGGGGTCAAGTGCGATGGGGCGATAAGGCTCGATGGCCGGATCATACCACCCCTTTCCGGTATGATATTTCACGGTAAAGAAATGATCCGTAAAAATCTTGCCGAATCCCAATTGTGATTCATCCGTCGGCTTTTGTTTCAATTTATCCGGCGTTGCCTGGATAATCCTGATGTCCATCTTCCCTGTCCTCCTTATTATGGCGATTTAACTTGCTTCCCTGAAAGCAGATCCAATCCAAAGTAAACTTAGGTCGAAATGCTTACCACTAAATCATTTTTCGATCAAGATTTCTATACTGGATAGCTTCCGCGCAGTGAGAGGGCTGGATATGATCTTCGTCTTCGATATCGGCGATGGTTCGGGCCACTTTCAGGATGCGCGTATAGGCGCGGGCGCTCAGGCCCAATTTATCGACGGCCATCTCCAGCAATTTTTGCGATTCCTCATCAATTTTGCAGTATTGTTTGATCTGTCTTTCCGACATGCGGGCGTTTACAACGGTTTTTCCTTGGGTGAACCGGTTCTGTTGTCTCACGATGGCCTTATTGATGCGATCCTTGACGCTTGCCGACGATTCCCCTGCCGCCTTTTTTGTGAGGTCCCGGTACTGAACGGAAGGTACTTCAATATGGATGTCGATTCTATCCATCAGAGGGCCGGAGATTCTGGATTGATACTGGCGAATCTGTTGGGCGCTGCAGCGGCACGCCCGCCGTGAATCTCCGTAATAGCCGCAGGGGCAGGGATTCATGGCGGCGACAAGCATGAAGCCTGCAGGGTAGGTGGCTTTGTAGTTGGAACGGGTAATGGTAATGTGACCGTTTTCCATGGGCTGACGGAGGGCTTCGAGGACATTCTTTCTGAATTCCGGCAGTTCGTCAAGAAAAAGGACGCCGTGATGGGCGAGGCTGATTTCTCCCGGTTTGGGGCTCTGCCCGCCCCCTACGAGCCCGACGTCGGAGATGGTATGATGGGGCGCCCGGAAGGGTCTTGTTCCGATAATGACTTCATTTTTGTCAAGCATGCCGGCGACGGAATATATTTTCGTGGTTTCAATGGCTTCCTCAAAGGAAAGCCCCGGAAGGATTGTGGCAAGACGCTGGGCCAGCATGGTCTTACCCGATCCGGGCGGACCGATCATGATGATATTGTGCCTGCCGGCAGCGGCAATTTCCAGAGCCCGCTTTGCCTGTTCCTGTCCGCTGATTTCATTGAAATCGAAAGGGTAATCGAGACTTTTTTTAAAAAGGTCGGCAATATCCGAGTGAAAGGGCTGTATTGCCAAAGCGCCGCGCAGGAATTCCACCACATGGGGGAGCGTGTCAACCGGGATGACGTCGATGGCCTCCACCATAGCGGCTTCAGAGGCGTTCTCGCGGGCAACGATAATGCCCCGGATGCCCATTTCCTTCGCCTTGAAGGCTGCCGAGAGAACGCCCTGGACGCCCTTAACGGCGCCGTCGAGAGACAGCTCGCCGATGAGGATGTAATTTAGTAAGTCGTTCGACTTAATCATGCCCTCGGCGGTCAGGATGCCGACGGCAATGGGAAGATCGAATCCGGTGCCTTCTTTTTTAACATCCGCCGGCGCCAGATTGACGGTGACGTGGGTCCCGGGGAAAGAATAACCGGAATTTTTAATGGCCGCCTTGATGCGGTCTTTGCTTTCCCGGACGGCCACATCCGGCAGACCCACTGTTGAAAATTGGGGAAGCCCCTGCGATATGTCGACTTCCACATCAACGGGATAGGATTCGATGCCGACAACGGCGGCGCTGATAACCTTAACGATCAATGCTCCATCCGCAACAGGACAGCTTCTGTAAACCGCGTGATTACTGCCTGTCATGATTCGTCATCTTTTGCCGTTCAAACAGTGGAAAATGACAGGCGTTCCAAATTATGGGTTGTTCATACTGTGCATACTGTGAAAACCCTTATATAAGAAGTCTCATAAGCGCAAGCGTTTTTTTGATGTTCCCCTTTTCTTGTCTTTTGGTTTGAGGTAATTTAAGCAGAAATATTTACTTGATATTTGTATCCCTTGAGGATTACAATCACCCTCAATTCAACCCAACAAAATTCTTTTTTATTCAGGGGGCAATCCATGGTCACCATTGTCAGAAAAACCTTTGTCTCATCCACGATTGTCGTTGCCGTCCTTATTTTCATGATCACTTCTCCTGCATCAGCACAGGAAAAGGCCGGCGAGGTGTTAAAGCAGCTTGAGAAAAAAGAAATTGTTCCAAGAACACCTGCAACACCCATCATTGAGAAAAAGGAAGAAAAGCCGCAACCGATACCCGCCGGCCAAAAAATCCTCATCAAGCAAATCATAGTGACTGTCCGAAACAAAAGCCGGGATGGGGAAAAGCCCCTGCTTGCCCCGGAAGCAATCAGGGCAATCACCTCCAAGTATGAAAACAGGGAACTCACCCTGCCGGAAATAAACCGGATAGCCGAAGACATAACGGCAAACTACCGCGCGCACGGTCATATTCTTGCCTATGCTTATATCGCTCAGCAGGAAATTAAAGACGGCATATTGGAAATCGGGATCATAGAAGGAAAAACAGGAGAAATCACCGTAACAGGAAATAAATCATACAGCAGCAAGTTCATCCGGAAGCATCTTGAAAAGATCAAAAAGGATCCCTCCCTCAAAGAAAATACGCTGGAGCGGGCATTGCTCATCCTCAATGAATACCCGTCCCTCGACGTTAAAGCGTTACTGAAGGCAGGCAAAGCGTTCGGCACAACCGACATCACCGCACAAACAAAAGACAGTTTGCCCATATCGGGAAGTTTGTCTTATGATAACTTCGGCACAGACACAACAAGCAAACACAGATTAAGCGCTGAATTCAATATCGGCAACCTCCTTGCGAGCGGAGATTTGCTGATGTTCAGAGGTTTAACGGGGCTGGACAGGATCGATTTAAAAAATCTTTCCTATGGACGGGCGGAGTATCTCATTCCCGTATGTTACAACGGAACGAAAGCAGGGATTTACTACACAAACAGCGTATATGAGGCAGGCGAGCAGTTTACCGTCCTTGATATCAATGGGAAAGCACGCGTGGCAGGAGTTTACGTCGCCCATCCGATCATAAAAACCAGGGATCAGGCATTGGATGTCAGGTTTGGTTTTGACCACAAAGATGTTTATGAGTACCTGCTTGGTGATTCAAGGAGCCAAGACAACATTCGGGTCTTCAACCTGGGAATGACCTACAACGTCATCGACAGGCTTTATGGCAGAAACGTCATAAATCTCACATACCATCAGGGCGTAAGAGACATCCTGGGAGGAAACGGCAGGAATGACGCCGGCACAAGCCGGTTAAATGCAGACGGAGGCTTCAGCAAAGGGACCGTCGATGCGGTAAGGTTCCAAAAGCTTCCCGGATACAACCATCTCATGTTCAAAGCCGGCGGGCAGTATTCAAAAGACGCCCTGTTTGTGGCCGAGCAGTTCTATCTTGGGGGGGTGAGCAGCATAAGAGGTTTTGCATCGTCATCAAAAAGCGGAGACTCAGGCTATTCCCTTTCCGCGGAACTCTATTTGGCGCCTCCCTATCCCGAAACAAAGATATTTCATCAAGACCTTGGCAACACAATCAAATTCGTTTTATTTGCCGACCATGGCGGGGTATTCAGAAATGATGTCCATCCCGGCGAAGATAAAAACGCTTATTTAACCGGCATCGGCGCGGGCATAAGGATATACGCGGGCAAATATTTTTCCGCCCGCCTGGATTATGCGGTGCCTTCTGTAGACGGTAAATATAAGACAGGAAACTCCGAGATATATGTGCAAACAGTTTTTAGTTTTTAGGATAGATTAATGGAAAAAACTCCCACAAATGAGGCCGTTATGTATAAGAAAATACATCAAAGAATAAAGATTCTACTCGGGGCAATGCTCGCCATATCAGTGTGTTGGGCAACAACAGCCGGGGCTTTGCCGAATGATGGGCAGGTCATCGCGGGCGCATCCACCCTTTCCCGGCCCGACAGTGCAACCCTGCACATCAACCAGACAACGGATAAATCCATCATCAACTGGCAGGGATACGGCATAAACGCCAACGAAACCGTCCGGTATTTCCAGCCGGGCAGCACCGCCATATCCTTAAACCGTGTTATAGGTTCAGACCCCTCCCTAATCTATGGCCAGCTGTCTGCCAACGGCCGGGTATGGGTCATAAACCCCAATGGCCTGCTCATTGGTCAAAGCGCCAAAATAAATGTGGGAAGTTTTCTCGGTGCGACATTGGACATCAATCATGACGACTTTATGAACGGCAATTACAAGTTCATCAACCCCTCGGGGTCCCTGTCATCCATAACCCATCAGGGAGACATCAATGCAGCTGGGGGTGGCTATGTGGCTTTTATCTCTCCTTCCATCACTAACGCGGGAAACATCACGGCAAATTCCGGTAAAACATACCTTGCATCAGGCGATGAAGTAACGCTCAACTTTGCCGGGAATGACCTTATCGGCTTTACGATTGACAAGGCAACAGCGGAAGATGCCCTGGGCATAAAAAACACCGGAACCCTTATCGCCAACGGAGGCGAGGTCATCCTTTCCGCAAAGGCCGCGGGCGACGTTTTAAAGACTGTCGTAAACAATGAGGGCATCATCCAGGCACAGACCATCGAGAACAAAAAAGGCATCATCAAACTCCTGGGCGGCATGGAAACAAACACCGTCCATGTCGGCGGCATGCTTGACGCATCCGCCCCTAAAGGAGGGGACGGTGGTTTTGTCGAAACCTCAGCAGCGAAAATCAAAGTGGCCGATGACGCCAAAGTCACCACGGCCGCACCTGGAGGAACAACAGGAACATGGCTGATCGATCCGTATGACTTCACCGTTGCTGCCATTGGCGGCGATGTTACAGGAGCTGTATTGACCGCTGCATTGGTCTTCAATGATGTTACCATCCAAACGCTTTTAGACTCCACTTCTTGTACAGGAGCGAGCTGCGGTACAGGTACGGAAGCAGGCAATGGCGACATCTTCGTCAACGACAGCATTACCTGGTCGGTCCATTCACTGACTCTGAATGCATATCGCAACATTGAAATCAACAGCGAATTATTCGGTTCGGGCGGGGCGAAACTTGCCCTCTTCTATGGACAGGGCGCCATAGCAGCCGGCAACACCGCGACCTATACTGTCAATGCCCCGGTAAATCTCTCTGAAGGTTTAAACTTTTCAACCACGCTTGGCTCTGATGGAGGAGCAAAGAACTACTATGTCATTACTTCTCTGGGTGTTGCAAATGATGCGACCCAGACAACCCTGCAGGGTATGAAGAACAACCTTACAGGATATTACGCCCTCGGCAGCAATATTGACGCTGAGATAACAGAGGAATGGAACGGTGGCGAGGGTTTTACCCCCGTTGGCAGTTTTTTGTGGAACGCCGGCTTTACCGGCCGATTCGACGGCTTGGGCCACACCATCACCAATCTCACCATCAACCGGCCTCTCGAGGACTACGTGGGTTTGTTCGGAAGCATCGGTTGGGATCTAGAAATAATATCATTCGAACCGTTTGAATTCATAGAACACTCCGGTGCAGTGAGCAACGTGGGACTGGTGGAGAGCAGTGTCAGCGGCAGCTACTACGTCGGCGGGTTGGCCGGAGCCAACCAAGGCACGGTCAGCAATGCCTATGCCTCAGTCGATGTGAGAGGATTCGGAAGCTACATCGGCGGGCTGGTCGGATACAACGGCTGGATGGGCGAAAGACAAACCACTGTCAACATCAACGTCTTCGACGGGTCACCGTTACCATTGAGGGTCAACGACGGCACTATCATCAACTCTTACGCAACGGGCAATGTCATCGGTGTTCCTATTGGTCGTGGCAATTTTCTCATTAACGATATCGATATCGGGGATTTTTTCGACTCTTACCGCGGTGTCGGTGGGCTGGTCGGAGGAAACAGCGGTACGATTCATAACACTTATGCCACGGGCAACGTCTCTGGATTATTTGGTGTCGGTGGGCTGGTCGGATTGAATGTTGGCCAAAATGTCGGCGATCCCCAAAACAATGACTTTGTTGTATTTAGCGTGGATCCGGTTCCTGTTGCCGGTGGCACAATCACCAATTCTTATGCAACGGGTGCAGTGACAGGTACCGAAGCCGTTGGCGGTCTGGTTGGGGGCAACGGCTACTATTATTATGACCCTTATTGGTATGAATATTATTATATCTCAGGCGGCACGATTAGTAACACTTACGCCACCGGTTCTGTCAATGGTGACTGCTATGTCGGCGGTTTGGTTGGATTGAACGTGGGTCAATCTGTAGACGGTCCAATCGATGACCCCGGCATACTGGTCCAATTGGATGATGTTATCAATGTCGGTGGTACAATCATCAACTCTTATGCCACGGGTGCAGTGACCGGTGACGACACTGTCGGCGGTCTGGTCGGAGGAAATGGCTATTTTGACAGCGTAACTTCTACTTTCATCGGAGGCGGCACGATTAGCAACACGTACGCCGCCGGCCCTGTCATTGGTAACTCCAACGTCGGCGGGCTGGTTGGAGGAAACGGCGGCACCGTCAACTACTCGTTCTGGGACCAGACAGTCAATCCCCCCCCATTCGTCGACAACGGCATAGGCACGCCAAAGAGCACCATCGAGATGAAGCAACTTGCCACCTTCACTGTTATACCTCCTGTTCCCCCTGACGTTTCCGCTTCCTGGGACATCGACGACGCCGGGAGCACCGGCAAAATATGGCGCATCTATGAGGGCAACACCTATCCATTGCTGAGAAGTTTCCTCACCCCCCTGACGGTGACCGCCAACCCGTATAGCAAGACCTATGACGGACAGGCCTACAGCAGTGACGCCGGTGTAACCTACAGCGGCTTTGCCAATGGAGAAACACCTTCACCTTCCATGCTGCTCGGGACACTGGTCTACAACGTCGACCCGCCGGAAGGAATTAACGCAGGTTTATATGACATTACCCCCGGCGGCTATTACTCTCATCAACAGGGCTATGATATCGGCTACGTCGATAACACCCTGACCATCAACCCCGCCGCGCTGACCGTCACGGCCAATGATTTCAGCAAAACCTATAACGGTCTGGCTTACTTCGGCGGAAACGGCGTGGTCTACAGCGGCTTCGTCAACGGGGAAACATCTTCCGTACTGGGCGGTTCTCTTTCCTACGGCGGAACATCACAGGGCGCGAAAAACGTAGGCAACTACACGATCATCCCAGGCGGACTGACCGCCAATGACGGCAATTACACGATCAGCTATGTCAATGGCGCCCTGACGATCAACCCCGCCGCGCTGACCGTCACTGCCAGGGATTTCAGAAAGACCTATGATGGACTGGCCTACAGCGGCGGAAACGGCGTCATCTATAGCGGCTTTGTCAACGGCGAGACATCCTCCGTGCTTGGCGGCTCTCTTTCTTATGGAGGAACATCGCAGGGGGCGATCAACGCCGGCAATTACACCATCATCCCCGGCGGTTTGACCGCCAATGACGGCAACTACACCATCAGATTTATTAACGGAATGCTGACAGTGACCCCTGCCATTCTGACGTATAGCGCAAATGAGGCTGACCGCCTGTATGGCGCGGCCAATCCTGCACTTACGGGCAGTGTAACCGGCTTTGTCAACGGCGAATTGCTTGCTGACGTCACTACCGGAGCGGCAACATTTACAACCAACGCGATCAGTACCAGCAATGTCGGCAGCTATAGCATCATCGGCTCGGGTCTCATCGCCAATCACGGCAACTACGTGTTCATGCAGGCTGCGGGCAACGCTACGGCTTTCACCATCAACCCCGCTCCGCTCAGCGTTATCGCCAACGATTTCAGTAAAACCTATAATGGTCTGTATTACCTGGGCGGCAACGGCGTAAGCTACAGCGGATTCGTCAACGGCGAGACATCCTCCGTTCTGACCGGCACACTGGCCTACAGCGGCGACTCACAGGGCGCCACCAATGCCGGCAGCTATGATATTATTCCCAGTGGACTTACAGCCAAGCATGGCAACTACACGATCAGCTTTATCGAAGGAACACTGACGATCAATCCTGCTCTTCTGAACGTTACGGCCAATGATTTTAGAAAAACCTATAACGGCCTTGCTTACAGCGGCGGCAACGGCGTAATCTATCGCGGCTTCGTCAATGGCGAGACGTCCTCCTCTGTCCTTTCCGGCACACTGGCCTATGGCGGCAATTCGCAGGGCGCCATCAACGCCGGCGGCTACACCATCACCCCCGGCGGACTGACGGCCAATCACGGCAACTACACCATCAGCTTTATGGACGGGACGCTGACGATCAATCCTGCTCTTCTGAACGTTACGGCCAATGATTTCAGCAAGACCTACAACGGCCTGGCGTACTTAGGCGGCAACGGCGTGTTCTACAGCGGCTTCGTCAACGGCGAGACATCCACCTCCGTCCTTTCCGGCACAGTGGCCTATGGCGGCAATTCGCAGGGCGCAATCAACACCGGCGGCTACACCATCACCCCCGGCGGACTGACGGCCAATCACGGCAACTACACCATCCGCTATCGTAACGGCACGCTGATGGTCAATCCCGCTACCCTGACTATTACGGCCAATGATTTCAGCAAGACCTATAACGGTCTGGCTTTCAGGGGCGGTAACGGTGTCCTCTATAGCGGTTTTGTCAACGGCGAGACATCTTCCGTGCTGTCCGGCTCTCTGGCCTATGGCGGCAATTCACAGGGCGCAATCAACACCGGCAGTTATGCCATCACCCCGGGTGGGCTGTCCTCCGGCAACTATACCATCAGCTTTATGGACGGCACGCTGACAGTCAATCCTGCTCTTCTGAACGTTACGGCCAATGATTTCAGCAAGACCTATAACGGCCTGGCCTACTCCGGCGGCAACGGCGTAAGCTACAGTGGATTCGTCAACGGCGAGACATCCTCTGTCCTGGGAGGCGCTTTGGCTTATGGGGGTAACTCGCAGGGCGCCCTCAATACCGGCGACTATACCATTATCCCCAGCGGACTGACGGCTTATCACGGCAACTATACCATCAGCTTTATTGACGGCACACTGACGGTAAACCCCGCCGCATTGAGCGTTACTGCCAATGCGGACAGCAAGACCTACGACGGCCTGGCTTACAGGGGCGGCAACGGTGTCCTCTACAGCGGATTTGTCAACGGCGAGACCTCCTCCGTGCTGGGCGGCTCCCTGGCCTATGGCGGCAACTCGCAGGGCGCCATCAATACCGGCAGCTACACCATCGTTCCCCGGGGACTGACGGCCAATCACGGCAACTACGCCATCAGCTATCATCACGGGGTACTGGCGGTGAACCCGGCAGCGCTAAGCATCACCGCCAATGTGGACGGCAAGGTTTACGACGGCCTGCCCTACAACGGCGGCAACGGCGTACGCTACAGCGGCCTTATCAACGGCGAGACATCCTCTGTACTTACCGGCACTCTGGTCTACGGCGGCAACTCGCAGGGAGCAATCACTCCCGGCGGTTACACCATTACCCCCGGCGGTCTGACCGCTAATTACGACAATTATGCCATCAGCTATCATAATGGGGCGCTGATCATTTTTACCAACATCCTTGATATGTATCAAATCATGTATACTTTGAACATTACGGATATCAACAACTTTTACAGGCTTTTTGCCGGAGTTCCACCCTATGATGAGTTATTCAAAGCCAAAAATTTGAATTGGAATATAGAGTAGAAAGTTTACCGTATCAAAGTTTTTTTGACACAAATTGACGTTAATCCAATGCTCAATCACCATCAGTTATGAAGAAACGTCTGTCGGCGGGAATTCTTGATATTGAATGAATGAAACTCATAATGGGGTTATGATGACAACGGATGTTTCTGAGGAATTAACGAAAAAGATTGGTATTGAGAAATCCAAATACGTCCCGGAAATCTGGAAGACTCTCTGTTGGCCGGAAGAGGCGGAACTGCTCAACGCCTTGCCGGCGACAGGGCAGGACTTGGCTGATCGTTTCGGAAAACCGGTGGTTGAAATTGATCAAATGACCCGGCTGTTATTCCGCAAAGGCTTGCTTTATGAAGGCTCGAAGGGTTACCACATGTGCAGAAGCATTATCCAATTCCACGACTTAACGTCCCTCTGACCCGAGGCGCCGCCGGACATGATAAAGACATGGCGGCTTTATATTGAAGAGGAATACCTGCAATACCATGCGTTTCGCGTGTCATCAAACCGGAATCCCGTTTTTCGCGTCATTCCCATCAACGAAATGATTGAAGTAAAAAATCAGGTCTTGGCCTATGAAGATGCCGTCAGCATTCTGGAAAAAGCAGCAAGCCTTGCTGTGGCGAACTGTCCCTGCCGGCTGATCATGGGTAACTGCAACAAGCCCCTTGAGACATGCAAATGAACAAAGGCGCCAATTATGCAATCAAGCGGGGCACGGACCGGAAAATCGATCTTCATGAAGCCAAGGCGATTCTCCGGAAGGCCGAAGAATCGGGCCGCTATGGGGACGGTTATCTGCAACTGCTGCGGCTGCTGCTGCGTTGCCCTGTCCTTTGAAAGAAACAACACCGCGGGGTCGTTGTGGGGCCAGGTCAACCCCAACGGATACCGGTCCTTCGTGGAAATGGACGCCTGCAGGGGCTGCGGCCTGTGTATCGATGAGTGTCCCATGAAGAACATCATGTTGAATGCCGAAAATCAGGCAGAGACGGGCGGCGCATGCATAGGATGCGGCATTTGTACCCATGTCTGCCCGGAAGATGCATTGCACCTGCGGCTCATCAGAGAGGTCGGTCATATCCCTGATTGATGGATAAGGGACGGGAATATTTTAATGATCCGGGTTGCAAAAAAAATATTTTTAAACCTGCTTGACTGGGCAAATCGCCTGTGCTAAGTTTTGCCAAAATTTCCAACCGGGAGTGATTTCCTGATTCTGCGGGACGGTATATCTCATGGCTGCATTATCCCACCTTGATGCAAAAGGTAAGGCAAAAATGGTCGATGTGACAGCCAAAGCCCCGACGGTCCGCGAGGCGGTTGCCGAAGGAAGGGTTTTGATGAGCCCGGAGACAGCAGCTTTGATAGCGGAAGACGGCATGCCCAAGGGGGACGTTTTCGGCGCTGCCCGAATTGCCGGGATCATGGCGGCGAAAAAAACCGGTGATCTTATTCCTTTGTGCCATCCTCTGGAACTGACGGATGTAGATGTTCAATTTGAATGCGACGTTAAACAGGGTGAGATCCGTATTGAGGCAAAAGCGACATCTGTCGGCAGAACGGGTGTGGAAATGGAAGCCATGACGGCTGTCGCCGTTGCGGCCCTGACCATCTACGATATGTGCAAGGCGGCTGATCGGGGGATGGTCATATCAGATATCAGATTAATGAAAAAGCGCGGCGGCAAAAGCGGCTTTTTTGTGAGAAACGTGTAAATTTCTTTTTTAATCGGCCTTTTACTTCAGAAGATATCACGCGATGACTCCACATCTTTATAAAATAAGGAAGGGATTATTAGTGCCGCTCGGCATTGATATCGTCCTCCTTTTTGCACTCCTTTTCGTCTCCATTTTTTTCAAAGGTTCGACAACGGAATGGGTCGTCCTTATTGTTCTTGTTGTCCCGTTTCTTTATTTTTTTCTTGAGGGGCTTTATCGCAAAGTCACGATCAGCCATGAGGGGCTGGTTATCCAAAAATTATTCCGCGTCAAAGACCTCCTCTGGGAAGATATTACCCATGCGGGACATCTCATCATCCGAAAAAAAGTTTATGTCCTTCTCACAACGGTCAAAGGATTTCATATCGTATCCAATGCCTATGAAAATTTTTCCGGCCTGGTGAAGGATATTTGCGATCATTTGGATAAAGAAAAAGTCGAAGAACAATTAATGGAGCAGATAGAACATCCCGTTCGGGATATATCCAACATGATTTTGATGTGGGTGGCCGCGCTTGTCATATGCGGAATTATGGTCACAAAATTTTATCCTTTGTCATAACATCATTTATTTCAATTCATATTCGTTTTGAGAAGGGAATTCATTGATCATGAGTGAAAAAAATTCCGGGAGTGCTGTTGCATCCAGGGGCGTTAAGGAAAAGCCGCCATGCGTCGTCGATGCCATTATTGAAAAAAAACTGGAAGAAATCGCAACCGTTCTTTGCTCTGCGGGTATGGGGAAAAGCAGGTTGTACGACGAAATCATCACCATGGTGGAACGCTGCCTTTTCAAGACGGCCCTGAAAAACAGCAATAACGTCAAAACAGCCGCCGCCGCGTATCTGGGCATCAACAGAAACACTTTCCAAAGCAAAATGGTGAAATTGGGTTTAGACGGCCGCAAGGAATAAAAACAATGAATTCAATAGAATCCAATGCCGGTATCCTGTCGGGACAGGTTATTCGCCTCATGGATAAAGGCGTCCATATCCCCAATCCCCATGCCGTGGAAATCGGCGGGGATGTACAGATCGAAAGGATTTCGGGAAGCGGCGTGGCCTTATATAGCGGGACGAAGATATACGGCCCTAAAACACTGATATCCGCAGGTGTTAAACTGGGTTATGAGTCTCCCGTCACGGTTGCCGATTGTCAACTGGGTCCGAAAGTGGAACTCAAAGGGGGATTTTTCAAGGCGTCGGTTTTTCTGGAAAAAGCCAATATGGCCTGCGGGGCGCAGGTTCGGGAGGGATGTCTTCTTGAAGAGGAGGCCAACGGCAGCCATACGGTCGGTCTGAAGCAGACCATCCTTTTTCCCTTCGTTACCTTGGGCAGTTTGATCAACTTTTGTGATTGTCTCATGGCGGGCGGTACGAGCCGGAAGAATCACAGCGAAGTGGGGAGTTCCTACATTCATTTCAATTATACGCCCAATCAGGATAAGGCGACGGCATCCCTGATCGGCGACGTCCCCAGGGGCGTCATGCTGAATCAGCCGCCTATCTTCCTCGGCGGTCAGGGGGGGATCGTCGGCCCCGCAAGGATCGGCTACGGGACTCTGATCGCGGCAGGGACCGTCTATCGCGGCGACAGCCCGGAGGGCGGGAAACTTCTGGGAATGCAAAATGGAAGTATCGGTTCCCCGGAAAAAGCATTTCACATGGGGTTTTACGGCGATGTCAAGCGGCGGGTGTATAATAATTGCTGCTACCTTGCCAATCTGTTGGCCCTGAAGCAATGGTACATCCATGTCCGGAAACCTTTTTTTGCAACGCAGGACATGGGGCTGCCGCTATACGAGGGGGCGATGGAGGTCCTGCAATCGGCTGTTGATGAGAGGTTGACGAGGTTCCAGGCTCTTTCAGAAAAGATGAAGGCCTCGATCGGCATTGGCGGGCAGATCTTGAAGGGCCATAAAAAGAAAACCCTTCTTAGGCAGTACAATGAGCTGATGGAAAATTGGCCGCAATTAAAGGCGTGCTTTACTGCCGCCTGCGAGGACGAGATCGACGGGGGAAACAGAAAGCTTTTTATTGAGGGGCTTAAACCGGCCATGGACAAGGGCGGCGGTTATATTGAGGTCGTTCAGGGGTTGGATTCCGCATTGACGGCCCTGGGAACCCAATGGCTCCGGAATATTTGTGACGGAATCGTCGAAAAAGCCATGAACTGTCTGCCGTCTTATTCAGAGCGGTGATTCCATACATACTAAACGGAGTTTTGAAATACAAATATGTGTCATTGACGGCCCCGTTGAACAAAAATGTTTTCTTCTGTGCATCGCCCCTGAAACAATCATGAATTATTTCGTGTTTTTAGACGATTTTCCCATAACGATATTTATGGTACATAACTTGCTGATGCTTTGGGATATGTGTAATGAAGGCGATTATCTATCCGTCTCAGGGACGGAAAAGAAGATTTTGCGCCATATGTGGCGCCCGGGTTTTCGGCTGCGCCTTGAGGTTGAGGACGTTGAATGTAGTACATAAAATTTTCGATTTTTTGACCCGGTGGCCGATCTGCATCGGCCGCAATCCCTGCAGCGCACCGGCGCCTTCCATCATTCTTTTCCCTTTTTTAAAACATGTCTTCTTTTGCGGTCTGGCCGGAATCCTTTCCGTCAACAGGCCCGTTGAGAAGTCAAAAAGGAAATCCAAAGCGGCAGATGCCGGTGCGAGCCTCTCTAAATATTTTGCCCATGCCCTGAAATATGACCTGCAAAGCGTGCTTTCCGGCGCCGTCGGTTCGGATCGCTACCTTGGCGGCGACGATGCCATCACGGAGATGGACAAGAATATTTTGCTTTTAAAAAGTGCGCTTCCCTTCGAGCATCTCTTCTTCGATGTCCAAAAAACGGGGCAATTATCCGACCTGTCGGCGAAGATGGATTTGTTCCTCAAACAGGAGGACATAATCCTCGAAGAGAACGCCGGGCGCTTTTACACGGCCGATATGGAGGTGATCAACGCAAGGCTGATCGCCCTCAAAGACGTCGCCTGGGCCGTGAAGAAAGACATTCTGGAAAATGTCGACAGCATCAAGAAGCTTGCCGGTGTCGATACGGTCGGCATGTTATCGCCTGCAGCCCTGAAGAAATACCGCGAAATGAATTTCCTCCTGAACTGTCTGGACCGCCTTGAGGTCAGGGGAAGGGATTCGGCGGGCGTCCAATTGTCGTTTACCCTTGAAGACGGCAAGGCATTTTCCCAGGTCGTAGAAAAGCTTAAACGAAAAGGGCTCTATGAGCTATTTACAGCAAGGACAAAACCTTCCGATCTGATAAGCGGTTCCATCGGATTAACGGTGAGAGCACCCAAGAAGAAACCTGCACCGGCGGACACGGCCATATCCTTTACTTACAAGACATCCTCCATTATCGGCGAGTTGGGGCTCAATTGCCGCGATTTGCGTGAGGCGATTTCCCGGGATCGCATATTCCAGGAATTTGCCGGTCAGGTGGTGTCTTTTGAAGCGTCTATCGCCCACACCCGATGGGCGTCTGTCGGATCGATAACAGAGGAAAACGGCCATCCCGTCAATAATTTTACGCAGGGGCATTCACCGGTCAGGTCATATCCCCATTACGGCGCCGGCGACTGGTCCGTCAGTTGCGTTTTGAACGGCGACATCGACAATTACGAAACGCTCCGCCACACACTGGATGCGGGAGATGCCATCGCCCCGGAATTGACGACGGATACCAAGATGATCCCCTTGCAGATTGAAAAATATCTTTATATCGGTCATGACCTGGCGGAGGCCTTCCGCCTGGCCGTCAATGATTTTGAGGGCTCCCACGCCATCGCCATGGTAAGCAATGTGGAGCCGGGCAAGGTATTTCTGGCCCTCCGCGGAAGCGGCCAGTCCATCTATATCGGCGTTGCGCCCGATCAATACATCTTTTCTTCCGAGCTTTACGGTCTCGTGGAAGGGACGCCTCTTTTTTTCAAGATGGATGGAGAGATGCCGTCGCCCGGGAAAAATCCCGACCAGGCCGGTCAGGTCTTCATCCTTGACCAGGAATCCGCCGGGGGTACGGAAGGGATCACAGCATTTTTCTATGACGGCACACCGCTTAAAATCGACGAGACGGAGATCCGCAGGGCCGAAATCACAACGCGGGACATCGACAGGGGTCATTACCCTCATTATTTCCTCAAAGAAGTGACGGAAGCCGCCCAATCCGTCCGCAAAACGCTTCGCGGCAAATATCGCATCTCCGCAGATGAAAACGGCCAAAGGCAGGTCGCCTTCAATCTCGGCGCCGATGTTGTTCCCGATAAGCTCAAGGCATCCCTTGTTGCCGGCGGCATCAAACAGATTTTCGTCATCGGTCACGGGACGGCGGCGGTGGCGGCGTCGGCTGTTGCCGGCGCCATGGAACGGTATCTTGGGGGAAAAGCCATTAAGATCGGGGCCAAGATCGCCTCCGAGTTGAGCGGTTTTTGCCTGAAGGACGATTTCCGGGACACCCTGATTATCCCCATTACCCAGTCGGGAACGACAACGGACACCAATCGCGCCGTCGCTATGGCCGTCGAACGGGGGGCTTCGGCCATTGCCGTTGTGAACCGGCGGCAGTCGGACATTACAACCAAAACTCAGGGGGTGTTTTATACAAGCGACGGCCGGGACATCGAAATGTCCGTCGCGTCCACCAAGGCGTTCTATTCCCAAATCATCGCGGGAAGCGTCCTGGCCTTGTTTTTTGCCCAGTTGTTGAAAACGGTCTCCGACGATGTGATTGCCCAGGAACTTGTCAATCTTGAGAAAGTCCCTGCCATGATGAATGATGTCCTGGCGAAAAAGGATAAGATACGGGAATCGGCCCGGCGGATGGCCGGTCAAAAAAAATACTGGGCCATTGTGGGCAGCGGCCCCAATAAGGTGGCGGCGGATGAAATCAGGATCAAATTGAGCGAATTGTGCTACAAAACAATTTCTTCCGATGTGGTGGAAAACAAGAAACATATCGATCTGTCGGCAGAGCCGCTGATCCTTGTCTGCGCCGGCGGGAATCAGGAAACCGTCATCGGAGACATCATCAAAGATGCGGCCATTTTCAAAGCCCACAAGGCGTCGGTCGTCGTCTTTGCCGATGAAGGCGAAAACCGCTTCGACAAGATTGCCGATACCGTGATCGGTCTTCCCAAAGCGGATGCACACCGGTCGGTAATCCTGAACACCCTGGCCGGTCACCTGTGGGGATATTACGCCGCCTGCACCATTGACGAGGATGCCTGGTTTTTCCGTGAGTTCCGGACGCGCCTCGACCTGGCCATCCGGGAGCAGAGCCGGAAGAATTATTCCCTCTATGACCGGCTTTTTGACGCAAATTTCCGCCGCATCGTCGGCGAGTTTGCCGTCAATTTTAATCAGCGCAGAAATGACGGCGCTTTTGCCTTTATGAACAGCAAAACCATTGCCGATATTGCGCTTCTTTTAAAATACGCCGTCGGCAAACTTCTCCTTGAAGATTTCCGGCACGATTTCAAGGCGGATGACGGATTGGCATCGCCCATCGATCTGCTCGATGTTGCTTTGGGGCATGCCGTCGATGAAACGTCGCGGCCCATAGACGCCATCAAGCATCAGGCCAAAACGGTTACCGTCGGCACCAGCCGGAAGGAACAGCCCCTCAGGGGCGTTATCTTCGACCTCCTGGCGGCGCTGGCCTTTCCGGCAAAGGCCGTTGCCGGCGGAAATGTCCTGGCCATGGGCAGAATGCAGAAGGCCATCGCGGCCGTCAGCGGTTATACCCTGTATGATGTTGATCATCTGGATGCCGAAGGAAAGCCCAACGATGGTTCCACTATTGCCATCCGGGAGAAAAGCGGCATTGCCCGTGAAATGACGTCACGGGTGGATACATCAGGCGTCCTGATGGGGACGAAAAAAACCATTGTCCGGACCGGCGCTGTTTATGTCGGCAAAGGGAAATCGGACGGTGCGGCGATTGTCATCATCCCCCTTCTCGGCGAGGGGGTCGGAATCGCTCATCTGCTCCTCCTCCATGTTTCCTTCAATGAGGCCCTGACCATCGGGGAAAAGAAGGAGATCATCGGGGATCGCTTCAACGATATTCGCAACCTGATCAACGAATATAATATGACCTGGCATGATGAATACCTGAATCGGGTGCCTCTTGATGTCCTCATTGGGGAGCCGGTCGAGGTTGTTGCGGAACAAATCAAAGAATCCTTACAGGGTCGATAGAGGGAAAAGACGATGTCGAAAACAAAATTTATCTTCATTACCGGTGGGGTGCTTTCCGCACTCGGCAAAGGTCTGGCGGCTGCTTCCATTTCCGCCCTGCTCGAATGCCGCGGCCTTAAGATAACAAATCAAAAATTTGATCCTTATTTGAATGTCGATCCGGGGACGATGAGCCCTTTTCAGCACGGCGAGGTGTTCGTCACGGACGACGGCGCCGAGGCCGACCTGGATCTGGGACATTATGAACGTTTCAACTCAACGCATATGGGCAGGGGAAACAATGTCACGACAGGGCAGATTTATTTTTCCGTCATTTCAAAGGAGCGGAAGGGCGAATACCTGGGCAAGACCGTCCAGGTGATTCCGCATATCACCAATGAGATCAAGGATCGCATCGTGGATTGCGCCTGCGGATATGATGTGGCTATTGTGGAGATCGGGGGCACCGTGGGCGATATTGAAAGTCAACCCTTCCTGGAAGCGATCCGTCAGTTCCGCAACGAGGTGGGCCGCCAGAACGCGATTTTTATCCACTTAACCTGGGTTCCCTTCATGAAAACAGCCGGCGAGGTGAAGACCAAACCGACCCAGCACAGCGTAAAGGCCCTCCGGGAGATCGGCATCCAGCCGGATATTCTTTTATGCCGGACGGAAAACGTTTTATCGGACGAGATTAAGGCCAAAATAGCCCTTTTCTGTAATGTAGAGGTTGCGGCGGTCTTTACGGCCAAGGACGTCAGTTGCATTTATGAGGTTCCTCTCGGGTTCCATCGGGAAGGTCTGGACGAGAAGATTGTGGATCTCTTGAACATCTGGACCGGTCAGCCCCAACTGTCATCCTGGGAGGACGTTGTTGATAAGGTCAGCCATCCTGCCCATGAGGTTTCCATCGCCATTGTGGGCAAATATGTCAATCTTACCGATTCGTATAAGAGTTTGAACGAAGCCCTCATGCATGGCGGCATTGCCAATAATTGCCGGGTCAACCTGCGTTTTGTGGACTCGGAAAAGATCGAGAGGGACGGCATCGGCGACCAATTGACGGGCGTAAACGGAATTCTCGTCCCGGGAGGATTCGGCGACCGGGGCATTGAAGGGATGATCACGGCTGTCGGGCATGCGCGCATCAAAGGCATTCCCTATTTCGGCATCTGCCTGGGCATGCAGATGGCCGTTGTTGAGTTCGCCAGGCATGTCTGCGGATTGGCAAAAGCCAACAGTGCCGAGTTTGATGAGGGAAGTCCCTATCCCGTTATCGACCTCATGCCGGAGCAAAAAAGTGTGACGGAAAAAGGGGCTTCCATGCGTTTGGGCGCTTATCCCTGCGTCTTGAATGGAGATTCATTGGCTTTCGAAGCCTATGGCGCCCGTGAGATCAGCGAAAGACACCGGCACCGTTATGAATTCAACAACGCCTTTAAGGAGCGGATTACCGGCAAGGGGTTGCAGATCACGGGCCTTTCACCCGACGGACGTCTTGTGGAAATCGTGGAAATCAAGGACCATCCCTGGTTTCTGGGCTGCCAGTTTCACCCGGAGTTCAAATCCAAGCCGACCCTTCCCCATCCGCTTTTTGCTGCATTTATTGCGGCATCTTTAAAAGCGTGAAGCGTGGATCGTGAAGCGTGAAGTGTGAAGCGTCCTGCTGGCCGCTGATCCACCACCCCTGGCGCCCGAATCAGCCGTTTTTCTTGCCGTTTGTGGTATCGCCCCTTTTGCGCCGCAGGCGATTCAATAGAAAATGATCTACAGCGCCTTGAGAAAAATCATCCCCAATGATTTCACGGAGGGTCTCTAAGGGGATTTCCACCCTGGCGGCGCTCTTATGTCCCCCGGCGCTGCCGTAGCGTTCGAATGCCTTGGCGGCAATGGCGCCGCAGTCCTGGCGATAGCCGTCTCCCCGGAATGTAATGATCAATCTGTCTTTTACGATGCCGGCAATGACGACATAATAGATGTCGATGAAATGAAGAAAGAAATCCGCCACCTGGACGCAGGCATCCGGGCTTTCCACCTTGCCGAGAAAACAGGTGATTCTGTCCCGGTAACGGCGCCGGTGGTGAAAGGCGTGGTCATAGTATTTAAGATATGGGTTTGGTATCTGATTCAATTCGATTCTTCGGATAAGTTGGCGGTTGGCATGACGGTAGTTGAGACGATAGGCGCTGACGTCTTCAATAATCGTGTCCCGCTCAAAATTGTTTGTATCCGACTTGATCCCGTACAGCAGGGCGGTGGATAATTTCCGTGGTATCTTGATTTTTGCGGCCAGGAGGTATTCGGTCATCATCGTGGACAGCGCGCCATAATGGTCGCGAATGTCGACAAGCTCCGCGTCGCAGCCGTTTTTTTTCGGGTGGTGATCCAGGACGATGCGCGGCTTAATGCCGTTTAAATGGGAGTTGAAAAAAGACGGTTGCGCATCCACAACGGCAATAAGACAATAGGATTTGAGATCAACCGTATGAAGAAGCTTGATTTGAACCTTCATGGCCCGCATGAATTCGATATTCTGCTGACGCGTGACGGGTTCGGTTGCAATGAAATCGCAGTTTACCAAAGCGCCGTTTTTCCGGATGATTTCGCGCAGAGCCATGCCGGATGCAATGGCATCCGGATCGGGACTCCCAAAAATCAAAACGGCAAAAGAATCGGTTTCCTTTGCCATGGCTTTGAGTTTCTTCACGTTCGAAAGGGTTTCCCCTTTAATCAGCAATGATTCAATACGTTTCATGAGACATCAGCTTCCCTACTGTCGTTTGACGGTTTGCGTCATATCATGTCTGCCAAGCGAAGTGCAAGAAAGAAAATGCATGTCCATATCAGGGACGGCATGGTTGAAAAAGATTGACAGGCCCCCTCTTCTCCTATATCAAATTCTTACAGGACCGATCCCTCAAAAAAATCGGGTGGACAGTTTGATAAAGCATTGAAAGGAGATGATTTAATCATGAATACGGCAGCTTTTCATAAGATCAGTTACGGCCTCTATGTCATCAGTTCCATCAAGGGTGAAAAAATGAACGGCCAGATCGCCAATACGGTTTTTCAGGTGACATCGGAACCGCCAACCATCGGCGTCAGCATCAACAAGCAGAATCTGACGCATGAATACATTCAGGACAGCCGGAAATTTTCCGTGTCGGTCATATCGAAGTCAACGCCCATGCCGTTTATCGGGACATTCGGTTTCAAATCCGGAAGGGATATGAATAAATTTGCCGAGATGAACTTTAAGATGGGAGAAACGGGCGTTCCTGTTTTGCTGGATACCATTATTGCTTATATTGAAGCGGAGGTGATCAACGCATTGGATTGCGGCACCCACACGATCTTTATCGGCAAAGTTACAAATTGCGATGTCCTCGACAACAACGAAGAGCCCATGACGTATGCCTATTACCATGAGGTCAAACGCGGCAAGGCCCCCAAGACGGCCCCGACGTATCTGAAGGAAGAGCCCAAGCAAACCGCCGAAAAATCGGCCAGTTACACATGCAGCGTCTGCGGCTACGTTTATAATCCCGAAAAGGGCGATCCTGAAGGCGGCATTAAACCGGGGACGAAATTTGAAGACCTGCCTGACGACTGGACCTGTCCGGTTTGCGGCGCTGGCAAATCAGACTTTGAGAAAGAGGGATGATGTTCTCCGGAGCCGCAGGGAATTGCTGACGACGGATACGGAACTGGCGGCCATGGCAGCGGCGGCGAATTCCGGATTGAGGAGGATGCCGAAAAAGGGATACAGGGCGCCCGCAGCCAGGGGGATGCCGACAATATTGTAAATAAAGGCCCAGAAGAGGTTCTGCCGGATCGTTTTCATCGTGGCAAGCGACAGTTTGATGGCCTGAGCGACGGAACGCAGATCGTCTTTGACGAGGGTAATGTCGCTCGCTTCAATCGCCACGTCCGTTCCCGCACCGACGGCGATGCCGATGTCGGCGGCCGCTAGAGCGGGGGCGTCATTAATGCCGTCGCCCACCATGGCCACCACCTGGCCCTGAGCCTGGAGGCGTTTTATTTCCGCAGCCTTGTCGCCGGGAAGGACGTCGGCCATGATCTGATCAATATGGAGAGATGCGCCGATGGCCTGGGCGGTTTTGCGGTTGTCTCCCGTGATCATGGCCACTTGAAGTCCCATCTTTTTGAGCAGGATAACGGTTTCTTTTGCTGATTCCCTGGGAACGTCGGATAAGCCGATGACGCCCAAAACGCGATGATTTGCTGCCACATAGACGCATGTCTTTCCTGCGGCGGCCAGTTTCAAGGCCGCATCTCCCATACCGTTCAGATCGATGCCTTCCTTTTCCATCAACCGCAGGTTCCCCAGATAGGAGAGCTGATTCCTGACGACGGCTTTAGCGCCGAGGCCCGTCAACGCCTCGAATTGTTCAATCGGGTCAGGAAAGATATTTTCTTTTTGGCCTCTTTTTAAAATGGATTGCCCCAGGGGATGCTCGGAAGCCGCCTCAATGGACACGGCCGCCTTCAAAAGGATTTCCTGTGTTTCATGCGATGCCGGGATGATGTCCGTCACTTCCGGTTCTCCTTTGGTCAGGGTGCCCGTTTTATCGAAAACGACGGTCGTGAGCTTGTAGGCCCTCTCCAGACTTTCCGCGCCCTTGATGAGGATCCCGTTTTCCGCCCCGAGACCCGTGCCGATCATGACGGCTGTGGGCGTTGCCAGGCCCAGGGCGCAGGGGCAGGCAATGACCAGAACGGAGATGGCATTGAGAAGGGCTCGGCTGAAAACGGCTTCCGGGACGAACCAGTACCAAATAATAAAAGTAACTGCCGCAATTCCGAAGACGACAGGGACAAAAATGGATGCGATTTTGTCGGCCAGGCGCTGAACGGGGGCTTTGGAGCCCTGTGCCTCCTCGACGAGGCGGATGATCTGTGCCAGGGCCGTTTCTCGGCCAATCTTTGTCGCTTCAAAGGTGAAGTTTCCCGTTTTGTTGATCGTTGCGGCAAAAACCGTATCGCCTTTCCCCTTGCCCACGGGCATGCTTTCGCCGGTCAGCATGGATTCGTCGACGGACGATTGTCCGGAGACGACCACCCCGTCCGTGGGGATTTTTTCTCCCGGCCGCACGATAATCAGATCGCCTTTCAGTACCTCATCCACGGGGACATCCGATTCCTCGCCGTTGCGCAGCACCCGCGCCGTCTTTGGCTTCAATCCCATCAACTTCTGAATAGCCGCGGAGGTCTTCCCCCTGGCCACGGCCTCCAGAAGCCTGCCAAGGATAATCAGGGTAATGATCATGGCCGCGCCGTCATAATAGACATGGAGAGCCATGCCCGTTTCGGAAAAAAAACGGGGAAAGAAAGTCGCCAGGGTGGAGTAGAGATAAGCGGCCAAAGCGCCGACGGCAACCAGGGTGTTCATATCCGTGGTTTTTTGCCGGGCCGCCTTGACGGCGCCAATATAAAACCGGCTTCCGACCCAGAAAACCGCAGGTGCCGTAAGAATGAACATAGCGATGAGCATGGCCTGTCGGGGAATGACCATCAGGAAATGGAACCAATGCTGCATGGATCCCATGAAAATGACGACACTCAGAACCGCCCCGACGGTAAATCTGATTTTCAGGTCTCTGATGTCTTTTTCACGGGCTGCCGCAATAGGGTCCTCCTTCGTGTCATCCTGGACACCGAGGTATTCGTACCCCTGATTGAGGATGACGTCCTTAAGGACGCCGACGCCGGCCCATTCCGGATCATGAAACACCGTGGCCTTTGCCGTGGCGAGGTTGACATTCACCTCTTTCACGCCGGAAACATCCTTCAGGGCATTTTCGACGCGCCGTACACAGGCCGCACAGGTCATGCCGCCCACGGATATGGTTGTTTTTTCCGTCTTTTGATCAGACAACGTCGAACCCCGCTTTTTTAATTTTCGCTTTAATGATGTCCGGATCGACGGGTTTTTTTTCATCGAACCGGGCTTCGCCTTTTTCCAGGTTCACCTTGACGTTTTCGATGCCGTCAATGCCCTGTAGTGCCTTCGTGACGGCCATAACGCAATGGTTGCAAGACATGCCTTCTATCTTGATCGTTTTCATCAAGTCCTCCTCCGTTTTAGTAAGATATTTACCGTGCAGACATTAACGGGCAATTGCCGTCGTCTTATGCCTGTTGCCTGAAGCCTTACTTTAAGCATTGAGCGCATTGATGTAAATAGTTTTTTTAATCTTTCTGGGCGTTTATTCAAAACATGCCGCATATGGACGGAAAAATGAGTTTTACCTTTGTCCAAGTGCGCCTATCCGAAATGCACGTTCTGCATCGACTATTGTCCCCCGAAAAGCATCGACGTCTCCGTCAGTCCCCCGGTATTCGAGAATAACTGGGGGGGGGGGATGAACTGTGCCGGGTCATTTGTACCCATGATGCGATTGAGATTGTCGGTTTGAAAAAGACCTTTAGACACGTCGTACCAAACGGAAAAGATGTTGGCGCATACGACAATGCCGGTTAGTTCTGCGGATGATGCGTTGGCGGAATGCTCGGTTTCTTTTTATATTTACATATTTTTACCCATAGTATATGTTTTTCCAAAAGATGATAAGCGGCGACGGACAAAGGTTGCGGGGGTATTCGCGACGGTCGGATGCGACGGATGAAGAGGTATAAATGATAAGATCTTTTGAGGACAAGACCCCGAAAATTGCAGCATCTGCTTTTATCAGCGAAGCGGCTTATGTTGTGGGCCATGTCGAGATCGGCGAGTATTCAAGCGTCTGGCCGGGCGCTGTGATCAGAGGCGATTATGCCGGCATTGTCATCGGCAGTTACGTTCATATAGAAGATAATTCTGTCGTTCATTGCGGGATGCCGCTTTCCATGGGCGACAACATTATCTGCGGTCATGGCGCTGTTGTCCATTGCGCCAGGGTCGGCAGCCATATTCTCATCGGCAGTCATGCCACCCTCCTTGACGGCGTAGAAATCGGTGATTATTGTATCATAGCAGCCGGGTCGCTGGTCGTGCCGGGGATGAAAATACCGGCAGGTTCCATGGTGATGGGCGTCCCGGCGGTGATAACCGGGACATTGACGGAAAAGCAAATACTGCGCCTGAAAGCAGGCGGCATCGGGTATGCGGAATACGCACAGAAGCATAAACGGCACGGGTTAGGAGACAGGGTGTAGGAGGTGTTTTATGTGGGAATATACGGATAAGGTTAGAGATCATTTTCTCAATCCGCGCAACGTCGGAGAGGTTGAGCAGCCGGATGCCGTAGCTGAAGTCGGGTCCATGGCATGCGGAGACGCCTTGAAGCTCTCTTTTAAGCTTGACGAAAATAAGCGGATTAAGGATGTTAAATTCAAAACCTTCGGCTGCGCCAGCGCCATCGCGTCGTCATCCGCTCTCACGGAGATGATCAAGGGCATGAGCCTCGAGGAGGCCATGAAACTGACCAACAAAGATATTGCCGCCTATCTGGGTGGTCTTCCGGATGAAAAGATGCACTGCTCCGTCATGGGCAAGGAGGCCCTGGAAAAGGCCATTGCCAATTACTACGGCAAACCGGTATTGGAAGAGGGCGCTCAGATTGTTTGCGAATGTTTTGGCGTTACGGACACGGAGATAGAGCGTGCCGTTCGCGAAAACAATCTTGTCTCCGTAGAGGATGTGACGAATTACACAAAGGCGGGAGGCGGATGCGGGAATTGTCATGAAAAAATTCAGGAGATCATCGATCGTGTGCGTGCCGAAGTGCGGCCGGCTGTAAAAGCAAAATTGACAAATATTCAGAAAATCAAAATGATTGAGGAAACGCTGGAAAGGGAAATCAGGCCGTCGCTGAAGCACGACGGGGGAGATATCGAACTGATCGATGTGATCGGCAACCGGGTCATTGTTGCCGCGCGAGGTGCATGCGCTGTATGCAAAGCATCGGATATTACACTAAAACACTTTGTGGAATTGAAGTTGCGGGACCTGGTTTCTCCGGATCTGGTCATTGAGGAGGCCCGGTCATGAAAGTCGTCTATCTTGACAACAATGCAACCACAATGGTGTCCGCAGAAGTCCTGGAAGAAATGATGCCGTATTTCCATATGTATTACGGGAACCCCTCCAGCATGCACGCCTTCGGCGGTCAGGTGGGGCGTAAAATTCAAGAAGCGAGGGAAAAAACAGCGGCCTTCCTCGGCGCGAGTCCCGAAGAGATCATCTTTACAAGTTGCGGGACGGAAAGCGACAATGCCGCCATCCGATCAGCCGTGTCAACGAATCCTGAAAAGCGCCACATTGTAACGAGCCGGGTGGAGCATCCCGCCATAAAAGCTCTGTGCGCGAATCTGGCGACGCAGGGCTATCGCGTCACGGAGCTGCCGGTGGATAAAAACGGCCTTCTCGATATGGACCAATATGAAAAGAGTCTCACGCCGGATACGGCTATTGTGAGTCTCATGTGGGCAAACAACGAAACGGGCGTTATTTTTCCCGTTGAGACGGCGGCCCGGATTGCCCGCGAGAGAAACATCCTTTTCCATACCGATGCGGTTCAGGCCGCAGGCAAGCTGCCGATCAACATGACCCATAATGCCATCGATATGCTTTCCCTCTCCGGCCATAAGCTGCACGCGCCGAAAGGGATCGGCGTCCTCTATATCCGCAGGGGGACAAAGTTTACTCCCTTTATGATCGGCGGTCATCAGGAAAAGGGTCGCCGGGGCGGCACGGAAAATACGCCCAGTATCATTGGACTGGGCAGGGCATGCGAGCTGGCGGCGAAAAACATGTCGGCGGAGATGACAAAAGTAAAATTATTAAGGGATAAACTGGAGACCGCGTTATTAAGCCGCATTAAATCAAGCCGTGTTAACGGCGACATTCAAAACCGGCTTCCCAATACCACCAACATCAGCTTTGAATTTGTCGAGGGAGAAGGCATCCTGCTGCTGCTTGACGAACACGGGATTTGCGCGTCTTCCGGTTCGGCCTGTACGTCCGGATCGCTGCAGCCGTCCCATGTTTTGCGCGCCATGGGCGTTCCTTTTACCATGGCCCACGGGTCGATCCGCTTGAGTTTAAGCATTTATAATACGGAATCAGAGATTGATTTCGTTATTGAAAAATTGCCTCCCATTATCGACAGACTGCGCAGCATGTCTCCCTACTGGCATTCGGGTCAGGAGATTTGTACGGTTCAGTGACGCAATGAGGTTAACCGTGGTCGTTCAGGAACTTAAAGATTTTATTATCCGTTACGGCAAGGAGCAGGGCGCCGACCTGATCGGTTTTGCCCCTGTCGGGCGGTGGGAACAGTACAACGAAGTGCCGCCGGATTTTCGCCCGCAGGCCTTGTGGCCGCCCGCAAAAACCGTCATCGTTTTAGGGATTGCGATGCCTTTGCCCATTGTGGAGACGACGCCATCCGTTTTACATACGGAGCTTTACAAGACGGTGAACGCCGAACTGGATCGCATGGCGGTCAATCTGATGCGCAATCTCAACCGTCTTGGATTTGCGTCTTTTTTCTTTACGCGGGACGGTTATGGAAGCCTGAGGGCCCTGCGTGAGAAGAATTTTGCCGCCTTCAGTCATGTGATGGCGGCAAAATACGCGGGGCTGGGAACTATTGGTGTGAGCCATTGTCTTTTGACTAAAGAATTCGGTCCGCGGGTTCGATTGGTTTCCGTCTTTACACAAGCCGATATCCCGCCGGACGCCATGCTTGAAAGAGAGCTGTGCATCAAGTGCGGCGACTGTGCGGCCTGTTGTCCCAATGCATGCATTGCCATGCGGCCGGATCAGGTCATCGGCGATTACAATAAAACAGCCTGTCTGGAAAAGGCGGAAGAACTGACGGCCAGGCGCTGTTATCCCTGCGGCGTGTGCATCAAAGTCTGCCCCGTCGGTTTGGACAGGCGCCTGTATAAGCAAAAGGGTATGAGAAAAAAATATTTGAAGGAAAAAGAAGCCCTTTTGCGGGACGGCAATCACCCGGAATATAGACCATGGCAGCATGTTCGGGCTTATGGCGTCGTCAAAGAAGCTGTCAAGAAAAATATGTAGTCGCTTACGAACGACGAAAGAGAGAAGAACAATGGACTTGGAACAGTTTTGCAATCAGTTTGAGGATGTTTTTAAAAAAGAAGAGGACATTGATAATGTTATTCAAGAAGGACGGGTTCTTCTTTCCGAACTTATGGGAAGGACGGATTGGTTTCAGGAATTTCTAAAAAGAATCATTCTTGATGCCTCTTTCCGTCAGCAGCAGAAACCCTCCCGGTGGCTCAACGAGTATTTGCTGCATCGCAGTCCTTCCGGCAATTTTGTTGTATTGGCTTACATCTGGGAACCCTATCAGATTGACGTCATTCATGATCATAATTCCTGGGGCATCATCGGCACCCTGGGCGGCAGAGTGAGCGAACGAAAGTATCGGCGCGTTGACGAAGGGACGAAAGACGGATACGCAAAGCTTGAGGAAGTATCCCATAAGCTCGTACTGCCCGGTGAAACGACGTTTGTCAGGGAAATGGACAAAGGCATCCATCGCATGGAGAATCTCACGGAAAATGCCATTTCCATCAATGTTTACGGGAAGTCCTTGCGGCAGGGGTACCTTCACTATTACAATTTTCAGAATAAAACGGTTTCACGAGCATACGTATACCCTCTGTACAGGGCGGCCCTTGCTGTTAAGACGCTCGGTTTTATGGAGGGCGATACGGCGAAAAATGTTTTGGAAGACATGCAAAATCAGCCTATTGAAGACCTCCTGAAGAATGAAGTGGAGTTGTCTCTCGTCAGGCTGAATGCAAGTCGGGAATAAGAAACGATCAAACGCAACTAAAGGAGGTCTGGAATGTCGAACAGAACGGAAAATTTTTTAATGGGAGTGATCATCGGCGGCGTCATCGGCGCGGTGGTCGGTGTTTTATTTGCGCCCAAGAGCGGCCGTGAGCTTCGCGAAGAACTGGGTGAAAAAGCAGAAGACGTCCTGAACAAGGCAAAGGAGGAATATCAGGAAGCCGTGGAAAAAAGCAGGCAGGCGTATGATGCGGCCCTCAATCGTCTCAGCAAGCTGGAAGCAGCCGCCGGCGAAAAAATCGAGGAGCTGGGAAGCAAGGCGTCATCCTTATTAAAAAAGGAAAGCCCGGAAACCAAATAAACTGATAAGGAGAAAATGCCATGCAGGCGCTTTTTACCCTCACGCCGGCAGAGTCGAAAAGGTTAATTGCCAAAGGCATAGCCGCTCTTCCGGAGGTAAGACAGGCTAAGAAAAACGGTTATCTTCTTATCGGCAGAGGTTCGACGAATGCCTATATCGTCGAAGAACTGCTGGGCAAAAGGATAAAAAAAGAAGGATATGTTGCCGGTCAGGTGATTAAAGGCGTATTTTGTGTTTTAGGGCCGGAGGAACGGACAAAACCGGTGATTTTCCACAAGGGAGAGGTTTTGTCCGTTGAACCGAATACGGTTCTGGATAAACTGGCGCCCGGCGATATTCTGCTCAAGGGCGCCAATGCTGTCGATGCACAGGGAAATGTCGGCGTCGCCATGGCCAGCCCGGCCGGAGGCACGATGGGACAGTTTTATATGGCCATGAAGGCCAGAGGCCTGGAAATTATCTATCCCGTAGGTCTTGAAAAACTGATCCCGTCCGTTGAACTGGCGGCGCAATATGCCGGCACTATGACCCTCGGCAGAACGATCGGCGCAAAAGTCGGCATGGCCTGTGTTGCAGATGGCCGCGTGTTTACAGAGGTTGATGCGATTGAGGATATATTCGATATTGCAGCGGTCCATTTCGCCTCCGGCGGTTGGGGCGGGGCGGAGGGATGCGTGACGATCGTTGTTGAAGGTCCTGACGCACAAGTCAATAAATGCATGACATTTATGGAAGAGAAGATCAAGGGCGAACCGCCCCTGCCGGCAGCCAAAACGCCGTGTAAAACGTGCTTCATCCCTTGCAGTTTTCAGGGCAAGGATGTGAAGGACCTGCCGGCATACCTGCAATAGTTACTTTATCTCCGCATGATAGCTGTGCAGGGACTTCGCTCTGCCGTGCCCCTTCCGCACCACGGCGATTCCCTTGACCGCCGCGACGGCTGCCGCTGTTGTGGTAATGTAGGGGATTTTGTATTTGATGGCGGCCTTGCGTATGTAGGAGTCGTCGTGGCTGCTCATTTTTCCGCTGGGCGTATTGATGATCAACTGGATTTCGTTGTTCATAATGCCGTCGACAATATTCGGTCTGCCTTCATGCATTTTCAGGATGGGGTGCGACGGTATGCCGTTCGACAGAAGAAAATGATTGGTCTTCTGCGTGGCGACAATGCGGAAACCGAGATCGCTGAATTGCTTGGCGACATTGATAATCGCCGATTTGTCCTTATCCTCCACGGTCAGAAGCACGGTGCCTTCCTTAGGCAGGGTCTGTTGCGCCGCCTCCTGGGATTTGTAATAAGCCAGACCGAAGGAATCGGCCAGACCCAGTACTTCGCCGGTGGAACGCATTTCCGGCCCCAGAATGGGATCCACTTCCTGGTACATATTGAAGGGGAAGACAGCCTCCTTAACGCCGAAATGGGAGAAGGTTTTCTGCTTGAGATTGAGATCGGAAATCTTTTTCCCCAGCATGACCTGGGTGGCCAGACGGGCCATGGAAATGCCGCAGACCTTGGATACGAGAGGAACGGTGCGAGATGCCCGCGGATTGGCTTCCAGGACATAGACAACATCCTGGGCGATGGCGTACTGCATATTCATCAGACCGACAACGCCTAACTCGGCGGCAATTTTGCGGGTGTACTCGGTAATGGTGTCAATGTGACGGGCCGGAATGCTGATGGGCGGAATGACGCAGGCTGAGTCGCCGGAATGGATGCCCGCCAGTTCGATGTGCTCCATAACGGCAGGAACGAAAACCTCGACTCCATCAGAAATGGCGTCTGCTTCCGCCTCGATGGCATTGACCAGAAAACGATCAATGAGGATGGGCCGCTCCGGCGTAACCCCAACGGCCGCCGCCATATAGCGCCGCAGCATCTCTTCGTCATGCACCACTTCCATGCCCCGTCCCCCCAGCACATAGGAGGGTCTCACCATCAGGGGGTAGCCGATCTTTCCGGCGATCTCAATGGCCTCCTGAATGGTCGTCGCCATGCCCGATTCGGGCATAGGGATGCCAAGCTTATTCATCATTTGTCGAAAACGGTCCCGATCTTCGGCCAGATCGATGGTTTCAGGCGACGTGCCGATGATTTTGACGCCGTTTTTAGCCAGTTCCGCAGCGATATTGAGGGGCGTCTGGCCGCCGAACTGGACGATAACCCCCTCCGGCTTTTCAAAATTGTAAATGCTCAGGACGTCTTCGATCGTCAGAGGTTCGAAATAGAGCTTGTCGGATGTATCGTAATCCGTGGAAACAGTTTCGGGATTGCAGTTGACCATGATTGACTCATAGCCTTCATCGCGCAGCGTAAAGGCGGCATGGACGCAGCAGTAATCAAATTCGATGCCCTGACCGATCCGATTCGGCCCGCCGCCCAGGACCATGATTTTTTTCCGGTTTGTGGTTGAAACCTTATTTGGGGCGTTATAGGTGGAAAAATAATAGGCTGCGTTTTCAACGCCGCTCACGGGCACAGGTTCCCAGGCTTCGACAATGCCGAGGGCGATGCGCCGCGATCGGACGGCGTCCTCCGGCACGCCGAGGATAAAGCTCAGGTAACGGTCCGCGAAACCGTCCTTTTTTGCTGTGATCAACAAATCGTCAGGTGGTATTTTACCCTTCCAGGCGAGGATCTTCTCTTCAAGATCGACCAGTTCCTTCATCTGGGAGATAAACCAAGGCTTGATAAACGTTCTTTTGTACAGGGTTTCAATGTCCGCCCCCTTGCGCAGGGCCTCATACATGATAAACTGGCGCTCGCTGGAGGGTTCAGCAAGAAGTTCCATCAGCTCGTTGAGAGATTTCTGATGAAAATCCTTTGCAAAGCCAAGCCCGTAACGGCCCTTTTCAAGCGAGCGGATGGATTTCTGGAGGGCCTCTTTATAGGTTTTGCCGATACTCATGACCTCGCCTACGGCGCGCATCTGGGTGCCCAGCTTATCGATGGCCCCGGGAAATTTTTCAAAGTCCCAGCGGGCAAACTTCACCACAACGTATTCGCCCCAGGGGGTGTATTTGTCGAGGGTGCCGGCCCGCCAATAGGGAATCTCATCCAGGGTCAGGCCGCCGGCCAGAAGGGATGAAACGAGGGCAATGGGGAATCCTGTGGCTTTCGACGCCAGGGCCGAAGACCGGGATGTCCGGGGATTGATTTCAATGACCACAACGCGTCCTGTTTTGGGATCGTGGGCGAATTGAATATTGGTCCCGCCGATGACCTGGATGGCCTCCACGATGTCATAGGAATATTTTTGGAGTCGTTGCTGGAGATCGTGCGCAATGGTCAGCATGGGGGCCGTACAATAGGAATCGCCCGTGTGGACGCCCATGGCATCGACATTTTCTATAAAGCAGACGGTGATCATCTGGTTCTTTGCATCCCGGACGACCTCCAGTTCCAGTTCCTCCCAACCGAGGACGGATTCTTCAATGAGAATCTGCCCCACCAGGCTGGCGGATATGCCGCGGGCGGCAACCACCCTCAATTCTTCAACATTAAAGACGAGACCGCCGCCGGCGCCGCCCATGGTGTATGCCGGGCGGACGACGACGGGATATCCCAGGGCGGCGGCGATTTTTTCCGCGTCCTCGACGGTATAGGCCGGTTCGCTTTTCGGCATTTCGATGCCGAGGCCGTTCATGGTTTCCTTAAAGGCGATGCGATCTTCCCCGCGTTCGATGGCGTCAACCTGGACGCCGATGACTTTAACGCCGTATTTTTCAAGAATGCCGTTTTTTGCCAGTTCCGACGTCAGGTTCAATCCGGTCTGACCGCCGAGATTCGGCAGAAGTGCGTCAGGGCGTTCATTTTCGATGATCTCAATCATCGATTGGAGGTTGAGGGGCTCGATGTAGGTCGTATCGGCCATGCCAGGGTCCGTCATAATGGTGGCAGGATTTGAATTGACCAGGATGATCTTGTAGCCGAGACTCCTCAATGCCTTGCAGGCCTGAGTCCCCGAATAGTCGAATTCGCAGGCCTGGCCGATGACGATAGGGCCGGAGCCGATGATCATGACCTTATGGATGTCGCTTCGTTTTGGCATATATTATGTTACCTTTCGAAAGAGGATTGAACCGTTTTTGGATTTGGAGAGTGAAAAAGGGCGTTCCTTTTTTATGCGGTGTTGTATAGTCTAATCGTTATGAGATGTCAAGGAAAGCAAACGTGTCTTGGGGTGCGCCGTGTCGCCCTTTCCATCTTTCTTGACACTCTGTTCCCTTTTTTTTAAAATCCCGCATCTTTATTTGTTCTATCAATCATCCAAAAATTTCCAGTGACCGAAAAGAGGCCGGTTTGGGAAAGCCCTGTTCCGATTCCGGTAAATATGAATAAAACGACAGGAGACCTATATGCAGATAGAAAGATTCCGGTGGATGGCCCCATTGTGCATCATTGCTCTTTTATTTTTTACCTCTTTGTTGTTTGCCCAGTCTCCATCAAGCGGCGACGATTATCAGCCGCTGCTTTTCCAGGAGGGGAAGGATGTCGTCTGGGTGCCGACGGAGTACAAACTTGCGGAAAAAATGCTGAATCTGGCCCAGGTCACGTCGAAGGATTATGTCATCGATCTGGGTTCCGGCGACGGGCGGATTGTCATTGAGGCTGCAAAACGGGGCGCAAACGCTTTGGGCATAGAATACAACCCGGATCTTGTGGCCCTGTCAAGACGCAATGCCCTTAAGGAAGGCGTTGCCGATAAGGCTCAGTTTATTCAGGGCGATATTTTTGAAAGCGATTTTTCCAAAGCGACGGTTCTTACAATGTTTCTGCTGCCGGAGCTTAATTTCAGGCTGCGCCCGATTATTCTGGAAATGAAGCCCGGTGTTCGTGTGGCGTCCAATTCTTTTGACATGGGTGACTGGTTTCCTGATGCGAAGGTTTCCATTACGGAAGAGGAGGGGTGTACGGAATTTTTTTGCGAGGCCTTTTTCTGGGTCGTTCCGGCAAAAATAGAGGGTGTCTGGAAGATGCCGAAAGGCAGGGTTGTCTTCAGGCAGCGGTATCAGAATTTTAAGGGGGAACTTAAGGATGGTGCGGATAAAAAACCTGTTAAGGATGGATTGCTTGTCGGGAATATGATCAGCTTCCGCATCGGCGATGCAACATACAAGGGAATGGTTGACGGCAAAAGGATGCAAGGCAGCTTTACAAAAAAAGGGAAGGATTACAAATGGCATGCCGCAAGGATCGGCGGTATACCTGAATGATGCACATTTAAGCAGGAGGGGGAAATCCATGGCGGAGGGGCGTTAAAAAAGCAATCGGAAAAATTTAATGCATCAATAGAATATTTACTTGACATATAACACGGTTCCCTTATAACTTACATGATCGTTGAAAATGTCCGGAAAAAATAGACCATTGCGAAGCCCTTCCGGTTGGAATAGAAAAACAGACGTGGTTACCGACAAGGTTCAATAAGGAGTTCCAAAAAAAAAGATTTTTAAGCCAGAGCTATGTTGATAAGGTGTATCGGATAAGCGCCTGGTAATGAAAACAATAAAAACAAGGAGGTAAGGAATGAAGATTGACGACATCAAAACAATAGGGATAATCGGTGGCGGTATCATGGGCCAGGGAATCGGCCAGTCGGCCATCCTGGCAGGGTATAAAGTGATTATCCGCGATCTGACGGACGAGATCGTCGCCAAAACAAAGGACAGCATTATCAACGGCCGTTATGGACTGGCCGGCGGCGTCCAGCGTGGAAAATTCACCCAGGAACAGGTCGACAAGGCAGCGGCCCTGCTGAGCGTTACCACGAAAGTTGAAGACCTGAAGGATTGCGATTTCGTAATCGAAGCGATTGGTGGTCCTCCCGGCCAGATGGAAAACAAGGACCTGAAACTCAAAGTCTGGAAGGAACTGGATGCTGTTGTCAAAAAAGAAGCCATTTTTGCCAGCAACACCTCTTTCTACACCATCGCCGACATCGCAGCGGTAACGAACCGCAAAGACCGTTTCCTCGGCATGCACTTCTTCAGCCCCGCCAGCATCATGAAGGGCTGTGAGGTCATTTATACGGCTGAGGTTCTTCCCGAGGTCGTAGACATTATTATGGAGTTGGGCCGCAAGATGGGCAAACTGACGGTAAAAGTGAAAGACGTCCCCGGCGACACCGGCTTTATCGGCAACCGCATCTACCGCGTTCTGACGATGGAAGCGATGAAAATCGTCCAGGAAGGCATTGCCACGGCGGAAGACGTTGATAACGTCATGATGACGGGCTTCAACTGGCCGGCCGGCCCCTTGGGAATGGGTAAAGGCGCACGCGGCGGCTGGAAATAACCATTGAGGAATCGGACGTAAGGATCGAGCGTCCATATTTGCAGACGAGCGGTTTTTTGTATTAAGCAATTTAAAAGGGGGCGATTGTTATCGCCTCCTTTTCTTTTCTGTGAACAAATCAGACGCTTTTACATCATAGATTTTTTTCTCTTTCCTTGACAGAAGGCATTATTTTATCCTACATGAACCAGCCAAATATCTAAACCGGTTCCAAAACCGTTATTTTTAGGGAGGTTTTATGTCTCTTTATTCACTGGAGGAAGTTCTGCACCCAAGGTCTATCGCTATTGTTGGTGCTTCCGATGTCGGCCGGGGGGGAGGGTTTCTCAGGCCCCTTCAGGAAATGCCCTTTAAGGGGAAATTGTATCCCGTTAATCCGAAATATGAAAAAATCGGGGGGCTCAAGGCCTATCCCAAAGTCAGCGCTATCCCGGGTCCCGTTGATTATGTCATCTCTTCCATACCCTCACAGTTTATTTTGGATTTGATAGAGGACTGCGCCCAAAAGAACGTCAGGGCCATCCATCTTTTTACAGCCCGTTTCAGTGAAACAGGAAGGAAGGATGCCACGGAGTTGGAATATGAAGTGCTAAAAAGGGCCAGAGCCGCTGATATTCGAATTATCGGCCCCAATTGCATGGGGGTCTATTACCCCAAAATGGGCATTGCCTTTAATACGGGCTGGCCGAAAGAGACCGGCGGCGTGGGTTTTATATCGCAAAGCGGTCAGGTGGTCGGCGAGGTTGTTAATTTTGCGGCCCGGCGCGGCGTCCGCTTCAGCAAGGCGATCAGTTACGGCAACGCCGTCGATTTGAATGAATGCGACTATCTCGAGTATCTTGCGCAAGATACAGAGACGACGATGATTCTCATGTATATCGAAGGTGTTAGGGACGGTGTCAGATTTTTTGAATCGCTCAAAAGGGCGACAGCCTTGAAGCCCGTCGTCATCGTCAAAGGGGGGAGGGGAAGCGCAGGAACCCGTGCCACAGCGTCGCACACCGCTTCCATGGCCGGTTCGCAGCAGGTCTGGCAGGCCCTGTTTAAACAGACTGGGGCGATCAGCTGCGATAATCTTGAAGATCTGGTGGACCTGGCCGTCGCCTTCTATTTTCTGCCGTCCTGTTCCGGCCGAAATCTTGCAGTTGTCGGCGGCAGCGGCGGAAGCAGTGTTCTGGCTGCCGATCAGTGTGAAGAAGCCGGTCTGAATGTCATCCCTTTTCCCCGGGATATCAGAGACCGTTTAAGAAAAGAAGGCAGTTCCATCTGGGATTGGATCGGAAATCCCGCCGATTTCTCCATATCCATGGGAGAGAGGGAAGCCGCCATCCAAATCGGAAGAATGATGGTGGAGCATCCGGCCTTCGATGCGATTATGGCGTTTACCAGCATTCCCTGGAACAAGGTGGGCGAAAAATTTTCTATGGATGAACATGTTGAACAATTTTTCACTTATCTCGAAGATGGGAAACCGACGGTTTTCGTATTTCAGGAAATGGTCAAAGGCCGGACCAGAGAATTGAAACAGCTTCTTAAACTGACGGCCGATATGAAGCAAAAACTGATTGATAACAGGTTTGCCGTTTACCCGACCATAAGCCGGGCGGCCAGGGCTCTGAGCAAAATGATCGGCTATTACGAAAGCAGAGTATAGTGTTGCCGTGTTTGTGATGGGGAATAACAAATCCTCATGACTGATAAGCGGCGGCATCAGGGTAAATGTACCGTCCCTGTCGGCTGAACCAGCCATCGTCAAATCCGCTTGACACGGGGGGTGTTATCGTATAGTGACAGCGGCAAGAGTCTTTATGGTTGTATTTTTTTTGCGCACAGGGGTGCTTGAGCATAGAAATAACAAATGAATCATCATATAAATAACAATGGATAAAGCCGGTTCAGGTATTCCTCAAGACCGGCTCTCGGACTATGCCCAGGTTGTTTTCTTGATTACATTAGCAGAGCCAAGTTGAACTCTTATTCAACCCGTTATCAATATTGAAACCGTTGATTTATTAATACAATACATCAATGTTCCGTAAAGGAAGAATGTACGTATCACGTAATACTCATATTGATTTATTCCCGGTTTTTGGAACGGACAAGTATTCGGTTGTTTTGACCGTCAACATCTCTGTTCATAACGGCTGATGTCTTAAGATTCACAGGCAACAACAGGAGGGATTAGGTAAATTGAAAGTAGATTTTAAAAAATTGGACAGGGCGTTCAATCCACGCTCTCTGGTCGTGGTCGGGGCCAGTAAACAAAACGAATATCAATGGTTGAGCAGTCAGCTGACGTTTAAAGGGAAGCTCTATTCCGTAGCCGTCAATCCACAATCCATCGAAGACATCAAGGCCATGGGTGTGACGAACTATACGAGTTTGCTTGATGTGCCCGAACCCATAGACCTGGTTATTGTTGCCGTTCCGAGGGCGATCGTTCCGCAGGTACTGGATGACTGTATTCGCAAGAACGTGGCCGGCGTCCATATGTTTACTGCGGGCTTCAGTGAAACGGAAATGGCGGAGGGCATCGAGGCGGAAAAGAAACTCAAGGCGCAGGCTGAGGCAGCCAATTTACAGGTCATCGGTCCCAATTGCATGGGGCTTTACAATGCGATGGTCGGCATCCGGCAGTTTCCTGAGCAACCCGTCGGAATGTCGGGCGCTTTGGGTGTTATTTCGCAGAGCGGCGGTCATGCCATTAATTTCAGTCTGGATGCTTATGCACAGGGTTTATACATCAATAAGTCGGCGAGCTTTGGTAACGGAACACTCCTCGATTCGGCGGATTTTCTTGAATATTTTGCCCAGGACCCGGAGATCAAAGCCGTAGCCATGTACCTGGAGGGAGTCAAAGACGGGCGCAGATTCCTGAAAGTCTTAAAGGAAGCGTCGCTGAAAAAACCGGTCATTATTTGGAAAGGCGGCCGGACGGAAGAGGGGAGTTTTGCCATCGCATCTCACACCGGTTCCATGGCCGTGCCGCTTGCCGTATGGGATGCCGTGATCAGGCAGCACGGCGGCATCAGCGTGCCGACGATGGACGATCTGATCGATACGGCGAAGGCCTTGATATACATGCCGCCGATAACCGGCATCAGGGTAGCGGTGACCGGCGGGTCGGGCGGTCAATCCGTCAACATCGCCGATGCCTTTGCTGAAGTCGGTTTGAGACTGCCTGCCCTGACAGAGCAGTCCTATGATAAATTGCGCGAATTCTACAGCATCGTCGGCGGCGGTTTCCGCAACCCTGTCGATACGGGCAATCAGAATCGATTTCAGATGAAACGGATCATCGATATTCTGGCGCAAGACACCAACATTGATAATGTTGTTTTGCTGTCCCTGGCACGATTCATCATGCGCAACGGCCAGCTTGATGATTTTATTGAAATGCTTGCAGACGCAAGGGACAGCAGGAAAAAGCCCGTCATGTCCATCATTGCGAGCAGCAACAACGAAGATTTAAAAATAGCGGCGGAGGCATCGCAGCGGTTTCAGGATAAAGGCATACCGGTTTTCCCGTCCATTGAACGGGGCGCCCGTGCCATGAGAAATGCTTATGAATATTACAGACTCAAGACGCTTTTAATGGCCTCTTGAAGGAAAGAACGATTTATTTGAATGATGGGCCGAGTCGCTTTCTCAAGTCAAGAGGTCGTCAAGGGTTCTGATGGTTTTTAAAAAAAAGTGGCGGATGATCCTATGTCGGCGGCGGTATGAGCATCGCTGCCGCCGACGCCCCGCAAATTCAATCGGCGCATCAACGCACGGCAATATTAGAAAATCAGGATGCTGTCTTAAATTCTCAATCTCCGGCGAATCCTAAAACAAGTCATGCTTGGTGATGCAAACGTCGTCAAGGCCGGCATCCTTTCAATCGAGTTCCATCTTCAAGGATGCAGTTTCTTGTATTTTGCCTCAAGCTGTGCGCGGGTTTCCTTATGATCGGGATCGGGCTTACAGGCCTCTACCGGACAGATTTCAGCGCATTGCGACTCATCGAACTGTCCGACACATTCTGTGCATTTGTCAGGATCGATGACATAAGTATCGACGCCCTCGGAGATTGCTTCATTGGGGCATTCCGATTCACACGCTCCGCAACAGGTACAGTCTTCGCCGATTTTGTACGCCATTTATCATTTCCTCCTTTTCAATATAATGATGGACCATCGAACGGGGCTGACGGCCGGATTATCGACCTCCGATATATAGGATCGCGGGGCCGTTCCATGCATGCGGATTATAGGGGAAGGGGATTTTGAATGTCAAGACTATTTAAAAATTTTAAAAAAAAGTTGCATACTCGATGGCAATACAGTATTGTATAAAATATCATAACATCATGTTTAAGGATTAGTGGGGTTAATTTTTTAATCTCCCTAAATATTTTGTCAAGGTTATTTATAAAATTCATTTTATAGGAGGTAACGTTTGCCATGAAAAAAATGATGTTTCTTATTGTCATGTTTTTGACCATCGGAATGGTCGGTACAGGTTTATGTCAAATAAGGCCCGGTGCGTTTTCCGTTACGCCGACTGTCGGCGGCTACATGTTTGAGGGCAAT
>JAFGHS010000090.1 GCA_016930075.1 Deltaproteobacteria bacterium | reverse complement strand
GGAATGCAAATGTTCACTCGGCATTTTTGATTATTGATCGGTTGAGGTATTTATTTTGATACAATCAAGCATATCCTCATTTCTCTTTTTCGAGACAAGTCAGGTCTAAACTTGAATCTGTGAGCAGTAACCCATAGTTTTCTTACGGTTTATAAAAGAAATTGTCAAGTAATCGATGATTAAAGTCTCTATAAATATTCAGCAAAAACCTCCTTATACCTGCGTAGGCTTTATATTTGCTTCTTCGATTTCTATGATGCCCCTTATTTTTCCTTTTTTCAGAATAAGTATGTCCACACAACAGTATCTTGTATGCCGCGATTTCTTGTCCGTCCGAAAAAGTGGGATTTGCTGCAGATACATCTCGTCCGTCCGACAGCAGGCCGGATCTTTCACTATTTTCAAATCCGGGTAGTCTTTAAAGGCCAAATCAATAAGATTGCCAATCTTTTCATGCAATGGATGGTTCATATGTTACCTCCCCCTGCACCCCCTCCAGAGGGGGACAGTATGCGGAAGTCAACAAAACTTCTTTTCTGATATAGGGCCAACGGAGGCGGCATGAATCGCTTTTTACGAGGGCGTCAACTGTCGGACGGTCCAAAAAAATACGGGCATTAAAGAAAGAATTTTCCGGGATTGAACAGGTTGTCCGGATCAAGAAGTTTTTTGAGCTGCTTCATCAGTGCGAGGCTTTCTCCATGTTCTGTCTGCATGTAGCGGCATTTGCCGATGCCGATGCCGTGTTCACCTGTGCAGGTGCCTTCGAATTCCAGGGCCTTCATTACAATATTGTTGCCGGATTCTTCGACGCGCGCCCAGCGTTTTTTATCCTGCGGATCATCCACCACATGAACGTGAATGTTGCCGTCGCCTGCATGGCCGAAGAGATAAGCGGTCAGATCTCCGACTTCCCGTCTGCAGAAGGCAACCATCTCGCTGTAACGGGAAATAGGAACGGCCACATCCATGATCAGGGGTGCGAGGCCTGGGTGATACCGCTTGATGGATTCGTAAGTCTGATGGCGTATTTCCCAAAGACGCGCTCTTTCTTCGGCGCCGATGCCGCAATCGATGGAAAGCGCTTCGTTTGTCCGGCAGATCTCTTCGACAAAATTCATCTCTTCCATAAGGCCCTGATTGCTGAAACCGTGAAATTCCATCAAAAGGGTGGGATTTTCTTCCAGCTTTAGCCCACGGTCATGATTGAGGACGTGCACGACATTCGCGTCGAGGAATTCCATGGCGGAAGGCGTCAGTCCAGCACGCATGATCGAATACACGGCGTCGGTGGCGTTAAATACGGCAGGGAAGGTCGCCCGGACAGCCATGTAGTTTACAGGCAGACCGACCAGCTTCAATGTGGCCTCGGTGACAATGCCGAGGGTCCCTTCCGAACCGACAAAGAGGGCTGTCAGGTTGTAACCGGATGAGCATTTCCGTGCACGGTTTCCCGTACGGATGACGTCGCCGTTGGGCAGAACGACAACCATCCGCATGACATAATCCCTGGTCGCGCCGTAACGGACGGAACGGATGCCGCTCGCATTGTTTCCGATCATGCCGCCGATAGTGGCAGCGGCGCCCGGGTCGGGCGGAAAGAAAAGTCCTTCGCCGGTGAGGGATTTGTTGAGTTCTTTGTAAATAACGCCGGCCTGTACGTCTACCTGGAAATCTTCAGGACGAACTTCAATAATATGATTCATTTCATTGAAATCAATAACAATTCCGTTCTTTACGGGAATAGGATTCCCCTCCAGGCTGGTTCCGGCGCCCCAAGCGGTGACGGGCACTTTATGGCGGCAGGCAAAGCGGACAATGCGGCTGACCTCGTCGGTCGTATGGGGCCAAACGACAACATCCGGCAAAACGGGCGCATGGAATGATTCGTCATGGGAATGGAGCCGGCGGACGGAATCGCCGCTGGATACTCTGCGCTCGTCAAGGATTGTTTTCAGTTCACCGATGTCATAAAGACTTATCATACAACAGCACTCCTTTTTTGCCGGATCATACTATCGTTGCCGTCTTTCTTCTATAAAAATTTCGTAACGGGCGTTCTTAAAAAATATTCCGTTTCAACACATATTATGCGGAAAGTTTTTAAATTGACATACGACAGAGACTTTCCTATAGTCTCAATATAGAAAACAAAACAACTCTCAACAGCCTGTTTAATACTTTCCAAGAGGAGGACAGCCATGTTTGAATCAGCGGAATTGGGTCACTCGATCAGTAAAGCGCAATATGAGAAGGAAGTGCCCATATTGAGAGAAGAGCTGCTTGAGGCGCAGCTTGATTTGCGGCAATGCGGAAAATTTCAGGTCATTGTCCTTATCGGCGGCGTTGACGGCGCAGGGAAAAGCGAGACCGTAAAAATTCTCAATGAGTGGATGGACCCGCGCTATATTGAAACCAACGCCATGAGCGCCTCTTCGGAGGAAGAACTTGCCCATCCTGCGATGTGGCGGTTCTGGCGCGCACTGCCTCCCCGCGGGAAAATAGGCATTTTCTTCGGATCCTGGTACACGGAACCCATCATAAACCGGGTAAACAGAAGAATAAAAGTGCCTGATTTCGATCAGGCGATGGAGCAGATCATACACTTTGAGAATATGCTTTGTGACGAAGGCGCTCTCATACTGAAATTCTGGCTCCATCTTTCAAAAGAAGCGCAGAAGAACCGTTTGAAAACCCTTGAAAAAGATCCTGATACGCGATGGCGGGTCACAGAAGCGGAATGGGAGCATTTCAAACTTTATGATAAATTCCGCAAGGTCTCATCGCGCGCCCTCACATTGACCAGCACTGCAGAAGCGCCCTGGATTATTGTTGAAGGAACGGACCCGCGCTTTCGCTACATGACGATCGGCCGGAATATCTTAAGTGCGTTGAAAAAGCGGCTCGAAGGCGGCGGACATCGGCCCGTCTCTCAAGCGCCGCCGGCGCTTCCGCCCATCGATAACAAATTCCTGCTCAAATCGCTTGATTTTTCGCAAAGCATGTCCAAAAAAGCCTATGAAAAAGAACTGGATAAATATCAACGAAAATTAAACCTTATTGTCAGAAACCGAAAATTCAAAAAACTGTCGGTCATTCTGGTCTTTGAAGGGTTTGATGCAGCAGGGAAAGGGGGCGCCATACGACGGATCGCCGGGGCCCTCGATCCGAGGACGTATCGAATCATCCCGATAGCGGCGCCGACGGAAGAGGAAAAAGCGCAGCCTTATCTCTGGCGCTTCTGGCGCCACATTCCGAAAAAAGGCGATTTCACCATATTTGACCGCTCATGGTATGGAAGGGTTCTCGTCGAGCGGGTTGAGGGCTATTGCTCGGAGGCGGATTGGATGAGGGCTTACCGAGAAATCAACGATTTTGAGGAGCAACTGATCCGGAACGGTTCGGCGCTGATTAAATTCTGGCTCAGCATCACGAAGGAAGAACAGCTCAAGAGGTTCAAGGAGCGGGAGAAGACAAGTTTCAAACACTTTAAAATTACCGAGGAAGATTGGCGTAACCGCAAAAACTGGGATAAATACGAGATTGCCTGCGGCGACATGATCGACAGGACAAGTATGGAATTATCACCCTGGACCATCATCGAGGCAAATGATAAATATTTTGCCAGAATTAAGATACTAAAGCAGGTCTGTTCGAGGATAGAGGAAGTCTTTTAAGGGGAATCAGGATTATGGCACTGCAAAAACGAAATACCGCAGATCCGAAGCAGGCGAACATCAATATCAACGATCATTCCCTGTATATCAACCGGGAGCTGTCGTGGCTTGAATTTAACCGACGCGTTACGGAGGAGGCGCGGGACCCGCTTACGCCGCCTTTGGAAAAACTCAAATTCATTTCCATTTTCAGTTCCAACCTGGATGAGTATTTTATGGTTCGCGTCGGCGGTCTGTTCCGCATTATGGAGGTCGAGCTTGCCGATGTGGACGCGAGCGGAAGAACGATCAGGCAGCAGCTCAATGAAATCTCGGAAAAAGTGCGGGAGCTTGTCAATGAGCAGTATGCATGTTTCACGGGTGAAGTCATGCCCCTTCTGGAAAAGGCGGGAATATGGATACACAAGATCGATGACATTGATAAGAAGGAACTGAAGCGCCTGGATGAATACTTCGATACACAGATATTTCCCATTCTGACCCCTCTGGCCGTCGATGCGGGGCATCCGTTTCCGTTTCTCAGCAATCTGCGCATTAATCTGATGGCGGTCTTCAAGGAGGCAAGCGGCGTCAAGGTTCCTCAGGCTTATGCGTTTGTCGAAGTTCCTTCTGTTTTGCAGAGACTGATCCCTGTTTATGCGGAAAAATCGGGATTCCATGATGTCCTTCTGGAGGAGATGATACGCCGCCACATTTGCCGGCTTTTCCCCGGCATGGAAATAAAAAACTGCATCGCATTCCGGGTAACGCGAAACCACGACTACGATCTGCAGGAAAATGAAGTCATGGATCTGGCGCAGTCCGTTCAGGCGGAGTTGAAAGACCGGTCCAACAAAATTGCCGTGCGTCTTGAAATTGAGCCCGGAGCGCCGAAGAAAATCGTTAATCTTCTGACGCAAAATCTTGGCGTCGAAGATCGTTATGTTTTTGAAACCAAAGGACCGATCAATCTTTGCGACTTCCTTCCGTTATATGACCTGCCGGTTGCTGCGGCAAATAAAGATCTTCCGTTCAACCCGCGTATTCCGAAACAGTTTTCACAGGATAAAGATATTTTTACGGTCATCCGTGAGGGGGATGTCCTTCTGCACCACCCTTACGATTCTTTTGCCGCCGTGATAGATTTTCTGAATACGGCAGCCGACGATCCGGATGTCCTTGCCATCAAGCAGACGCTTTACCGAATCGGCAAGGATTCGCCCGTTATCGCCGCACTCAGGCGGGCAGCGGAAAACGGAAAACAGGTAACGGCCGTTGTAGAATTGAAGGCGCGGTTCGACGAGGAGCACAACATTGACTGGGCGCGCCAGATGGAGGAATCGGGCGTCAATACGGTCTATGGATTCGTACGATGGAAGATGCACTGCAAGGCGACGCTGGTCGTCAGGCGGGAGGGAAAGCAGCTGCGCCGCTATGTCCATGTATCCAGCGGCAACTACAATGTGATTACGGCCAAGATTTATACGGACATCGGTCTTTTTACCTGCGATCCCGATTTCGGCAACGACGTTTCCTCGCTTTTCAATGTTCTGACGGGTTTCAACTCCTGGACGGGCGGAGATATATTTACGCCTGAAACGGTGGCGTCCATGTTTAAAAAATTCATGATCTCGCCCGTAACAACCCAGGCAACAATCCACCGGCTTATTGACCGGGAAATCCAAAAATCGACACCAAAGTCGCCGGGACGGATTTTGGCCAAGATGAATGCCCTTGTCGATACCCGCACGATTGCCAAACTCTATGAAGCTTCGCGCGCCGGCGTTCACATTGATCTTATTGTCCGAGGGATGTGCTGTCTGCGTCCCGGCGTGCCCGGCGTCAGCGATAACATCCGCGTGATCAGCATCCTTGACCGCTTTCTTGAACATTCGCGGGCCTATTATTTTCATAACGGCGGCAGCCCGGAAATATATTCGGGCAGCGCCGACTGGATGCCGAGGAATTTCAAGAAGCGGGCGGAAATTCTGTATCCCATCCAGAATACAGACATAAAGACCCGCATTATCGACGAAATTCTCCTGACTTACCTGTCTGACAACGTAAAGGCGCGCTTGATGAAGCCGGACGGCACATATGTCAGACTGCAACCGAAGGAAGGGGAAAGACCGGTTCGCAGCCAGAGCGACCTTATCGCCATTGCCCGGAAAGGGGGCGTTAAATCTCCGCCATATGAAGATCTGGTCCGGATGATCGGTAAAAAAAAGAAGGGCATCAAACGCTAAAAAAGGACGTGACCATTGCTTCCACAGGACTTCGACCTGACCATGCTGTTCATTAAGAATATAGCGAAAAGATACGATTCCGACCGGACTCACGGCGAACACGTCGTGAAGCTTGCCCTCATTCTGTTCGATGAGCTCAGGAATCTCCACGGCTATCATGACGACCATCGGCAGTTGCTCGAAATTGCCGGCCTCCTGCACGACATCGGCTGGCATGGCGCGACGAACGGGAAACACCATAAACAAAGCGGCAAAATGATCCGGGAGCTCGACATCCCCGGTCTGGATGAAAAAAAGCGGGCCATGTGCGCCCTTATTGCGCGTTATCACACGAAATCCATCCCCCATGAGGGAAGGCACCGGCAATTTGCCTCTTTGGATGCCGATGAGCAGGATGTTGTGGAATGGCTTGCCGGAATACTGCGCATCGCCGACGGACTCGACTGTTCGCATTCAAAAATCGTCAGAACACTGAATTGTCGGATCAAAGATAAATCCATCATTATCTTTCTCGAAACCGGCGGCGAATGCAGCATGGAAATCCGGAAAGCCATAATGAAGCAGGATTTGCTGCAAAAAAAAACAGGAAGGGGGATCATATACAAATGCTGATAGCCTTTATTTCCGATGTGCATGGAAACCTGCCTGCCCTTGAGGCGGCTGTTGCCGATGCGGAGAAGCGCGGGGTTGATCGGATCGTCTGCCCAGGCGATCTGACAGGATACGGACCGTTTCCCGAAGAGGTCTGCCGGTTTATGATCGGAAGAAATATTCCGGCGCTGATGGGCAATTACGACAAAAAGGTCTGCGACGTCATTAAAAAAGGAAAATCCGCAATTAAAGTCGCAAAACGCAAAAAGCGAGAGATTCTTCTCTGGACCGTAGGACATATCAGCGCGGAAACAAAGTCCTATCTGGCTTCCCTGCCCAGGCAAATAGAGCTGAAACTGGCGGACAAGCAAAAGCTTCTATGTGTCCACGGCAGCCCCAATTCCGCTGACGATGCCATTTATCCGAGCATGACGGCCTATGGCTTATCGGTAAAATTGGGTGATGCGCGGCCGGCCGTCCTCGTTTGCGGTCATACGCACATCCCGTTTGCCAAGCACATCAACGGAATCCTCGTCGTCAATTGCGGCTCCGCGGGCCATCCAATCGACGGTGACCCCCGCCCGTCCTATGCTATTGTACAATTCGAAGCCGGCAAAGAACCTCACGGCAACATCATCCGCTTTGATTATGACCGGGATCGAACGCTCAGCGCCCTTAAAAAAACCTCTTTACCTAAAGAGTTGAGAAAAGATTTCATGGAAGGGAACAAGAGGAGATTTACCGAATGAAAAGCGGAAAAGCCTCAATGGAGATGGAACTTAAACTGACCCTTCCCCCGGATGCGGCGGAGGCCGATGTTGTTGCGTATCTTCGTGAAGAGGGCTACGTTGCTGAGGATCAGGGCGTTGTAGAAAATTGCGATATTTATCTGGATACCTATGACTGGCTCCTCCTGAAGAGCAAGCTTGCCCTGCGCTATCGCACGGCAAACGGCGAGGCCATGTATACGGTCAAGGGAATGGGATTACAGGACGACGGCATTGCAAAAAGAATGGAAACGGAGATTAAGCTTGAGGGTCTCCTGGAAAAGCCCGCAGATGTTCGGATCAGGCAGATCCGGAACATTGTTGATGAAATCATTTTTCCGCGAAAACTGATCGAGCAGATACAAATCCGAACGCATCGGAGGCTCTATAAGCTGATTCCGCCGGAAGGCGGTAAAATTGAACTCGCTTTCGACACGTCGAGATTTTCATTAAAAGGCATTCACAACTCCCGGCGCGTCCGGAAACTTCAGGAGCTTGAAGCGGAGTTGAAGCAGGGGACGTCACAGGCGTTGAAAGCCCTTGCCGGTCTCCTGGCTAAGAAGTTTAACTATCCGTCCTCGCCAGTGTCAAAACTCGAATGCGCCCTGGAGCGGTTGAATGTTGTTGTGCCGTCAAAGAAAATACCGGAGAAATGGCATATTCTACGCACAGACCGATTTGATCTTGCCGTTCGGAAAATACTCAGCTACCAGTGGCAGCGTTTTCAAGACCTCCTGCCGGGCGTTAAAAAGGACATCGATTCGGAGTTTGTGCACCAGGCCCGCGTGGCGACAAGAAGAATGCGTTCGGCTCTCAGACTCTTTCAAGCGGCCGTTCCTGAAAGTACGGGGGCTTATTTCGGCGCAGAGTTGAAATGGCTGGGCGCTTTATTCGGCAGTGTTCGGGATCTGGATGTTTTCCTGCTTAATCTGCCCGGTTTCCAAATGCAAATGGGCCGTTTCGGCAACGGAAAGCTACGGATTTTTGAAAACTGGATAGACGAACATCGCCGGAGGCCTTTTGACGACCTCTGTGACGGCCTTAACTCTCAGCGCTTCGCCAATTTTTCGCGAAGATTGACAAGGTTTCTGCAAACGCCGCTGCCCGTAAAACCGAGAGCGACTATGGCCTTAAAAAAAGTGGAAGATGCGGCGCCGGAAATTATTCTCCAAAAATTTGCCGCCGTCATGGAACAGGGCCATAATCTCAGCGTCGATCCAAAAATAAAACAATACCACCTCCTGCGCATTGAGATGAAAAAACTGCGCTATGCCTGCGAGTTTCTGGCGCCCGCCTATGGGGAAGCGCTGAATGAATTCATAGAAAAAGTTGTCAGCATACAGGATTGCCTCGGCCAACTGCAGGATACGGTCTTTACAAGGCAATTTGTTGATTATTTGTATAAAGACTGGCTGGATAGAATGGTCAAACCGGAATTGATATTCATCCTGGGAGAGCTGTATCAGTTGCAGGCGCAAATCGCCGGACAATGCCGGGACAGATTTTCCGGAATATGGGCGCCTTTCATGAACGAGACGTCGTCAACAATCCTTAAAAAAGCGCTATTATAGTAGAGATGCGGCGCAGGCGTGATGATGCGTTGTCATCGTGTTATTATCCTATGGCCTTGTCAAAGTCTTTTGCGAATGATGCTGCTTTTGCAATCATATCCGCCTTACCACTGTTTTCCTCAATCAATTTTACGAAGGCGCTTCCCACGACAATGCCGTCCGCCCAGACCGCAATTTGCGCGGCTTCCTGCGGCGTCGTTATGCCGAAGCCGACGACGACGGGCAATGCCGTGATCTTTTTAATTCTGCTCACCTCTTTTCTGACATCATCCGGCTGGGGCTTGGATGTTCCCGTAACGCCGGTGATAGAGATGTAGTATAGAAAACCGCCTGCATGGGCCGAAATATTTCTGATTCTTTCATCGCTTGTTGTCGGTGCGATCAGGGCAATAAAATCGATGCCGAGGGCATCCGTATGCCTTTTCAACTCATGCGACTCTTCGAAGGGCAGATCGACGACGAGGACGCCGTCTACGCCGGCTTCTTTTGCCCGGCGGGCAAACTTTTCACATCCGTATATGAATATGGGATTAAAATATCCGAAAAGGACAATGGGGATTTCCGAAAAGAGACGCACTTTTCCCACTAAATCAAGAATATTGGAAAGTGTGGCGTTTTTTTTCAATGCCCGCTGCGACGCCGCCTGAATGACAGGACCGTCCGCAGTCGGATCGGAAAAAGGCACGCCGATTTCAAGAATGTCAACGCCCGACATATCCAGGCAGCGGATGATTTCCAACGTTTCTTCCAGTCCCGGGTCTCCTGCCGTCAGATAAAATATCAGCGCTTTTTCACCCTTCCTTTTTAAATGATGGAGCTTATCTTCGATTCGGCCCACTTTAGCGACTCCTTTCCATGATTTCGGTGATGACTTGCGCGTCCTTATCTCCTCTGCCGGAGAGATTGATGATGATGATTTGGTTTTTATCGAGTTTTGGCGCAAGCTTCATCGTATAGGCTACGGCATGGGCGCTTTCCATTGCCGGGATAATTCCCTCAAATCGGGAGAGGGTAAGAAACGCCTCGATGGCCTCTTCATCGGTGACATTGACATATTCGGCCCTGCCTGAGGCGTGAAAATAGCTGTGCTCCGGCCCGACGCCGGGATAATCGAGACCGGCGGCAATGGAGTAGGCATCATGGACCTGTCCGTTTTCATCCTGCAAGAGATAGGTTTTGTTGCCATGAAGTACGCCGATCTTTCCTGAAGAAATACTGGACGCATGAAGACCTGTCGAAATTCCCTTGCCGGCGGCTTCCACGCCGATCATCTTCACCATAACGTCATGGACAAAAGGGTAAAAGATGCCCATGGCGTTGCTGCCTCCGCCGATGCAGGCGATGATCACATCGGGCAGACGTCCTTCCGCTTTTAAAATCTGTTTTTTCGTTTCCTTTCCGATGATGCTTTGAAAATTACGCACCATCATGGGGTAGGGGTGGGGTCCTGCCGTCGTGCCGATGACGTAAAAGGTATCGCGCACGCGGGCAACCCACTGGCGCATGGCTTCATTCATGGCGTCTTTCAGGGTCGCCGTCCCGGATGAAACGGGTATCACTTCCGTGCCGAGAATCTTCATACGGAAGACATTGGGCGCCTGCCTGACAATATCCTCTTCACCCATGAATACGTGACATTCCATGCCGAACAGGGCCGCCGCCGTTGCCGTCGCAACGCCATGCTGACCGGCGCCCGTTTCGGCGATGACTTTTTTCTTCCCCATGCGCTGGGCAAGGAGGGCCTGCCCAAGGGTGTTGTTGATCTTGTGGGAGCCCGTGTGGCTTAAATCTTCACGTTTCAGATAAATTTTTGCCCCGCCCAGTTTTTCCGTCAGCCGAGCGGCAAAGTAGAGCGGCGTTTCACGCCCGGCATATTGTTTAAGGTAGTACTGGAAATCCTTTTGGAATGCCTTATCTTTTTTTACACCGTTATAGGCCGCTTCCAGCTCGATGAGCGCCGGCATTAATGTCTCCGCGGCATAGCGGCCTCCAAAGTCGCCAAAATGGCCCTGATTATCGGGCAAGCTTTTTTTCATGGTATGCCTCGTTATTAAAACTTGTTATTATTAATTTCATTTTTCCCGGTTAAAAATCATTATCCCGTCATGGCTCTTCTCTGAGTTGATTGTTCGGACAATTTCCATGACCCTTCTCATTTTATTTGCGTCCTTTTTCCCGGGGGATATTTCAATGCCGCTGTTGATATCAACGGCGTCGGGCTGCACGGCATTGACGGCTTCACGGATATTTGCTTCACCCAGACCACCTGCGAGAATTAGGGGTCGGTATTTTTTGACGCTCCGGGCCATTTCCCAGTCCGATTGTTTGCCCGTTCCGCCATACCGCTTAGCGTCGCGCGAATCAACGAGAACCGCCCGCGCCGGAAAGCTGTGCAGATTTTCCAGATCGTCTGCCATTGCCGGGCACAGCGCCTTTATCAGGCACAAAACGGAAAACTCGCGGCAACAGGCTTCCGATTCGTCTCCATGGAGTTGAATCATGTCGAGGCCGCACATGGCTGCTGTCTGCTTCACCTTATCCGTTAGCTCATTAACAAAAACACCGACAATGACAGGGCGCTTTTCCCCCAATCTATCGATAATGGTTTTTGCCGCTTCTGGTGAAATGTAACGCGGACTTCCTGAATAGAAGATAAATCCCAGGGCATCCGCGCCGAGTTCGTAGGCCAGGACGGCGTCGTCATAATTTGTCAAGCCGCAGATCTTGACTTGGGTCATCGGTTCAAAAGCTCCCGTAATTTATCAGCCGGGTTCGGCGCCGTCATTAATGATTCTCCGATCAGGAAAGCATGGATGCCTGCCTGCATTAATCTCTCAATCGTATCCCTGCCGGCAATGCCGCTTTCGCTTACGACAATTTTACCTGCCGGAACAAGCGCGTTAAGGTCGAGACTTGTATTGACGTCGGTGATAAAAGTTTTCAGGTCCCGGTTATTGATGCCGATGATTTTCGCGTTGCAAATGAGCGCCTTTTTGAGCTCCGCCCTGTTGTGCACCTCTACCAGAGGACAAAGCCCCAGCGTCTCCGTCAAACGGATGTACTGCGTTAATTGACGTATGCTGAGAATAGCGGCAATCAAGAGTACGGCATCGGCGCCGATCATCCTCGACTCGTAAATCTGATAGGCGTCGATGACAAAATCCTTGCGCAATAAAGGCAGGCCGATTGCCTTCTTGACGGCTCCGAGATACCTTTTGTCGCCGCCAAAAAACTCCGCATCCGTCAGAACGGACACGGCCGCCGCGCCGTTTTGCTCATAAACGGAGGCAATCCGGACGGGATCGAAATCATGCACCAATTCACCCCTGGAAGGCGACTTTCTTTTAATTTCGGCGATGATCGAGCAGTTCCCGCCGGATATGGCAGCCCAAAAGCTGCGCGGCGGCGGCAGATCTTTAATCAACTTTTCCAGGACGTATTGAGGCACATTTTGTTGTAACTGGGCGACTTCCGTTTTCTTGACCCTAACAATTTTATTCAAAATCGTCATAACTTTTCCTGTAGCCTTTTACCTGTCATCGCTGGTTGCTTTGTCGCGCTCTCTTAACTGTTGCTCAATTCGATCAGCTGCTGCAACTTTTTGGCAGCCGTCCCGTCATCGATGCATTTTTCCGCCAGGGCAAGGGCCTCCCGGAGTGCTCCCGCTTTTTCTCCGGCCATGATGGCCAGCGCCGCATTGAGAACGACGATCTTTCTGCCGGCGCCGTCCTTACCGCTTAAGATGTCTTTTACAATCCCGGCATTGGTGGAGGCGTCACCGCCCTTGAGTTCTTCTGCCGAAAAAACATTTCCAAACAGGTCGGCGGCATTAATATTATAGGTGCTGATCAAGCCGTCTTTCAATTCGGACACGCGCGTTTCGCCCGTAACGGTCGCTTCATCGAGGCCGTCGGCGCCGTGGACAATGAATGCCCGTTTGGTGCCCATATTTTTGAGAACCTGGGCGAACATTTCCGTCAACGTGGGATCGTAGACGCCGATGAGCTGCGCCGTTGCGCCTGCGGGATTGGTTAACGGCCCCAGCATATTGAATATGGTTCTGATGCCGATCTCCCTTCGCGGTCCGATGGCGTACTTCATGGCCCCGTGCAATTTCGGCGCAAAGAGGAATCCAATCCGGACCTGCTGGATACATTCCTCGACGATGACGGAGCTTGCGCCGATATTGACGCCAAGCGCTTCCAACACGTCGGCGCTGCCGCAGCCGCTCGACACGGCGCGATTTCCATGTTTGGCCACCGTGATGCCCGCCGCCGCAACGACAAAAGCCGCCGTTGTGGAAATGTTGAAGGTATTTGCACCGTCGCCTCCGGTCCCGCAGGTATCGACTATCGTGGATGACCGTGCATCGATCCTTGTGGCCTTTTTCCGCATAATGCGCGCCGCTCCCGTCACTTCTTCAGCCGTTTCGCCTTTGATCCGGAGGGCCGTGATGAAGGCAGAAATCTGGGCATCCGTGGCCTTGCCGTCCATGATCTCATCCATGACGTCCATCATCATGGATTCCCGTAGATTTTCTTTGCCCACTACCATTGAAATCGCTTCTTTAATCATCGTTCCATATCTCCTTTTTAAGAAATGATGTCTAAAAAATTACTGATAATGCGCTTCCCGCTCGGCGTCAGTATGGATTCGGGATGAAATTGAATTCCCTCCACGGGATACTTTTCGTGACGGATGGCCATGATTTCTCCTTCGGACGTTTCTGCCGTGACTTTAAGACATGGGGGAAGGGTAGCGGGGTCGATGATCAGGGAGTGGTAACGCCCGGCAATGAAGGGATTGGAAAGGCCTTTAAAGATCGTTTTACCGTCATTATGGATGGGCGATGTTTTCCCATGCATGATTCTGTCGGCACGAACAATCTTTGCGCCGAAGGCGTGGGCGATGGCCTGGTGACCCAGACACACGCCCATCAAGGGAATGCGCTGATAAAAATGCCGGACGACGTCAACCGAGATCCCCGCCTCCGCCGGCGTGCAGGGACCGGGAGAAATAAAGACGGCATCAGGCGACAGTTCTTCGATCTTTTTAAGCGTTATCTCATCGTTGCGGTAAACTTGAACGTCAACCCCTAACTGGCCAATATACTGGACGAGATTATAGGTAAACGAATCGTAATTATCGATCATTAAAATCATTATGCCCCTCCCTTACTTGCCGTTTTTTATCTCGAAGCCGGATGCGGCAAGGCCAATGGCCTGCATCATGGCCGCCGACTTGTTTACAGTTTCCTGATATTCCGTTTCCGGGTCCGAATCGGCCACAATGCCGGCGCCGACCTGAATACAGAGTTGATCATTTTTAATCATGATGGTCCGGATGGTAATGCAAAAATCCATATTCTTTGAAAAACTGAAATAGCCGACGGCGCCTCCGTATGGGCCGCGTCTTGTCGGCTCAAGCTCTTCAATAATTTCCATGGCCCGGACCTTCGGCGCGCCGGATAACGTACCCGCCGGAAATGTGGCATTGAAAACGTCGAAGCAGTCCTTATCCTCCGCAAGCTGCGCCTGAACGAGAGATACGAGATGCATAACGTGTGAATAGCGTTCGACGACCATCAATTCATTGACCTGGACGCTGCCTATGCGGGCGATCCTGCCCAGATCGTTTCTCCCCAGATCAACCAGCATAACGTGTTCGGCCCGTTCTTTCGGATCGTTGAGAAGTTCATCGGAAAGACGGCGGTCATCCTGCTCGTTCTTGCCCCGTGGTTTGGTCCCCGCGATGGGCTTTAATTCCACAATGCCTTGTTCCAGGCGGACCATCACTTCGGGTGAGGACCCGATGAGGATCATGCCTTCCAACTTGAGGAAAAATAGGTAGGGCGATGGATTGACGTAGCGCAAGGCCCGATATAGATCGATGGGATCCGTCGTGTTCTTCTTTGTAAAGCGCTGCGAGAGGACGGCCTGAATGATATCGCCGGCATAAATATATTCCTTTGTCCGGCTGACGACATTGCGAAAGGCTTCCGGCGTCATGTTCGACACAAGAGGCGCATCTTCTGAAGGTTGATTGTCATGCCGGCGATCCGCCCTGACCGGCGTTTTCAAGACGTCGATCAACTCATCAATCCTCGCTACGGTATCGTTATAAACAGTTTGAAGATCACTTTGTCCGTCCGTCAGAGCGCAGGCCAGCACTTTGATCGTATGCCGGATGTTGTCGAAGATCATCAACGTGTCCGTGATGAGAAATACCGCCGTATCGCTTTGCAGATCGACCGTCGACAAATCGGGCAGCTTTTCGATGTAACGCACCATATCGTATGCAAAAAAACCTACGGCGCCGCCGCAAAAACGCGGCAGCCCGGATATGGAAACCGGCTTGTAGCGATCCATCAGCGCCTTGAGAAATTTCAGGGGATTGCCGTTATGCTTTTCAACAGTCGTCACGCCGTTTTCCTGTATAATGCAATGGTCGCCTCTGATCTTGAAGATGATGTGGCTGTCGGCGCCAAGGAATGTGTACCGCCCCCATTTTTCACCGCCTTCCATGCTTTCAAGAAGAAACACATTGGGGCGATCCTGGATTTTCATCAAGGCGGTAACAGGCGTCTCAATATCCGCGAGAATCTCGCGGTAAACGGGGATAAGGTTTCCTTCATCGGCAAATCGCTTAAAATCTTCAAATACCGGATAATGCATATTCCATGAGCTCCTTTGTCATTGCTGCGTGTACGGCCGGTTTTTCCGTCAAAGCCAAATAAAAAGGCCGTGATCTCTCACGGCCTTTTTATATAACGTTATTGTAAAAAAGCCGCGGCGTCCCTGAAGGATCACCACGGCTCATATTCATTTATCTACTCTTTAGCGATGGTCAGACCCCTCTAATATACTCGACCACCACCACCAATTACAATTTTTTGAACAGACATCTATCATATCAATACTTCCCGACAAATTTGCGGGCATTCATATCAATCATTTCAGATGCTGTCAATAAAATTTTTTTCGCTTGTTGACAAAGCAAAATTGTCAAAATAGTGGTCATGTAAACAGGGAAGATTGCGGGCGCGTAGTAAGATACCCGTTATCTTCTCGTCGTGGAAATGCCTGTACAGACAGCGGACGTCATGAGAGATTATATCAAAGCTGAACACTATTCATTTGCATGACGTTGCGACAAAAAGTTTAAAAATACGAAAGATAATTACTTGAAATATTATGAATCTTCATGTAGGGAAAATAACAAAGCGTTGCGGCATCAAGTGTTTTCAAACCGAAGATAGAAAAAAATATTATCAAGGAGGAAACAGGCATGGCAAAGGCAAAAAAAGGGGATGTATTTAGTTGCGAAGTATGTGGTCTCGTTGTTGTGGTTGATGATGCATGCAATAGTGCAGCGGCTGAAATTATGTGCTGCAAACAAGTGATGGTTAAAGGCAGGGCCGCAGCCGTTAAATCCAAACAGAAGGCGGCAAAACTTGCAGCGGCAAAAACAGTAGCCAAGGTTGCGGAAAAAGTAAAAAGCAAAATAGCCGCCAAAACCGTCAAACCCAAAGCGAAAGCAAAACCCGCCCCGGCAAAGAAGCCGGCGAAACCGGCTGCAAAAGCTGTTGCAGCAAAACCGGCAGCCAAAAAACCTCCGGCAAAAGCTAAGAAATAATTGTGCGTGACGCCGCACCTTAAGTTGTTCAGGATACATAAAACCCCCAACAGGCAGAAAAATAGGATGCCGGTTGGGGGTTTTTTTAATTACTTAACGAGCATGACGGGGCATTGGGAGAGAATACCGATCTTGTAACTGATGGTTCCCCATCCCTGGGATGGATTGTCCAAACTGATTTTGTGTGAGTTCATGACAATAAGGTCGATCCGTCTCTTTTTTGAAAAAGCCAATATCTCCTCCACCCGATCACCAAAGAAAATCGTCGGAAGGATCTCTACCTGATCATTTTTGCAAAGCGTAATTAGACTATCCATGCGCTTTTGAGCCCGCATCTCCAGTTTTGAGTAGAATTCCTTGAATTCCGTGAATGTTGTATTGGCGATGATTTCAACGACGTGAAGCAAGTGGACGGAGCCTTTTTCGTTTGCAGCGATTTTAACGGCGATATCAAGGGCCTTTTTGTTGTCTGTCGTAAAATTGACAGGGACCAGGATATTTCTGAACATAATCTGCCCCGAAGGAAAAAGCCCGGCCATCAGGTACGCGTTTCGTCCCTCAGGCCGGACTATTTGCTTATTATGAAATACAGGAAAACCCTGCTTTCGATTTTCTATAAATTGATGCTATTTTACTTTTTCAATGAGGACGGCATTTGCGTTTCCGAAACCGCCGCACAGTGTGGCCAGGCCGTATTTTTCATTCGGATAATCCATCTTCATGCGATTCAGCAGTGTAACCAGAATACGGGCGCCCGATTCTCCCAATGGATGACCTAAGGCCAAAGCGCCGCCCCAGGTGTTTACTTTCTTAAAGGGCACATTGGGATTGTCCAGTTTCAAGTCTCTAACGCAAGCCAGGGACTGGCTGGCAAAGGCTTCGTTGAGTTCGATACAGCCGATATCGTCTGGCGTCAGACCGGTTTTCTCAAAAAGGCGCCTTACGGCAAAAATAGGTCCGATCCCCATGATGGTGGGATCATTTCCCATCTGCGTGCCAAATTTGTATTTATAGGTGTATGAAAGTCCCAGTTCATCGGCTTTATCGCGGCTCATGAGCAGCATAAGTGCGGCGCCGGCAGTCAGCGGCGACGAAAGGGCAGCGGAGATTACACCGTTTGCTTTAAACGGAGTCTTCATGGCTTTCATGGCGACAGGATCAGTTGACTCACGGATCCACTGGTCAGTGTTGACCATGAATTCCGTTCCATCTTCCTTATGCCCTTTGACGGGGATGATTTCTTTGGCGAAGCGGCCCGTGTCTCTGGCCATCTTGGCGCCTTCATTGGACCAGCAGGCAAAGGCAATCATGTCGTCCACGGAGATGTTGTAAACTTCCGCAGCCTTTTCCGCAGTAGCGCCCATGGCCAGTTCACCGGGGCTGTAGCGTTTCGCCAGTCTTGGCGACATATCCATGGCGTAGCCCATGGGTACCTTTTCCATATCTTCCACACCGCCTGAAAGCATGATGTCGACCTCACCCGTCATGATGGCGCGGGCGGCATCCATCGTTGCGGACATACCGGATGGACATTGGTTGCAGATAGACTGCGATGGAATTGATTCCGGAAGACCTGTTGCAAGCCATGCAGACCTTGCAATATCATTCTGCATACCGGAAAGATTAGCCGCACCGATGAACAAACCTTCTATCATTTCGGGTTTGATTTTTGGGTTTCTTTCAAAAATTGCTGTATAAAGAGCTGACAGCGTTTCATCTGGTCTGACATTTCTAAACCAACCTTTTTCTTTGTGAGCACGTGCGTTGGCGGTCCTTATGCCATCAATAAATACACATTCTTTCATATCAAATTCCTCCTAAATTATTACCCAAAATGGGTTGATTAAAAGCTTTTTACCTCATTGATAAGAAGCTGTTTTCTTTTATGCGTCAAAGTATACGTAAGCCTTTTCTTTTATGTCAAGAGATTTATCTTATAATCGATTTAAAATGTCATATATTCTTAAATGCATAACTCATAGCTCATTTAACCGTTAATCCCGACACACGGTAATTGAATTCATAATTCAGGGCGCCGCTCCAGTTTTCCTGAAAAACGTTTTTGTAGCGTGTGCCGTGCGTCGGTCCGACGGGCTTGCCATAGGTGTAAAACCAGTTTACGATAGGACTGCCTGTAAACCCTAAGGCGATCCAGTAAGAGCCCGGCATGAGTTTAAGATTTTCGCGGCTGAAATCAAAGTCCTGCCATCGGTATCCCGGTTTAAGAGATAACTGATCCAGAGTGACCATGTTACTGGTGCATAAAGGCTTGCCCGGTTTACCATTATCGTCCTCGAAAACATCAACCCACAGCCAGCCTTCGCCGCCGAAATTGTGAAGGGCGAGTCCAACTCGCTTCAGCAGCACAGGTTTTCTCAAAACAACAACCTGCGCGTACTGGGTTGCATTGGTGGTTACATATTCGGCCGTTTCAACCATAAAGTTCTTTGTCATTTCAAACTGGTCTTTTCCAGACGCGGCTGTCGTCCGAGAGAAGGCGAAATCCACGCCTTCCGGAAATGCGAGATTGCCGAAAATAAAAGGGGTATCGTAGACGAGTTCTTTTTTCACATCTTCCGGAATTAAGGGCGGCGGTGGCGGCGGCTTGACTGCGATCTGTTTGAACTCCGCTTTAACATTCGGCGTGAGCAGAAAATTCTTCGGTCCGTAAGTTTGGCGTTCCCCCTTCATGCTGACATTGTCTTTGAGAAAGTCTGCTGTAATCGTTTCTTGCAGAGAAGGTTGAGCCGCGCTGTTCTTAGACTGATACCATCTGAGCATGCCGTCATTTTTCGTTTCCAGGTTGTCAATGCCGATTTCGATGCGGACAAAACGGTTGGAGACGAAAAGCTGGGTATTTTGCGGATCGAAAGGAACCCAGTCCAGATCGGGGAACCAAACTTCGATCCAGGAATGACGTCCCTGACCCATTTTGAAGGTCAGTACCCCCTTCTGCCAGGCAATATCATATGGCTGATTGAGCGTTACGCCGTTGACAATGCGTACCGGTATCCCCACCGCTCTGAGCAAGGCGGCGCTTAAGTGAGAATAATTCTGGCAATTTCCTTTGCCTGATTCGAGAGCATACAGAGCGTCATACCGGACAGGGGGAGTCACATAATGAACATGATCGACGACCCAGGAAATGGTCTGCTGGACCGCATCAAACTGCGTCTTGGCGCCTTTTGTAAGGCGAGCGGCCAGTTCCTGGATCTGTGGATGGTCGACCTGCACCTGCTCCGTTGCTTTTAAATAGTATTTGAGGTTTTCATCAAATTTACCAGGGGGAAACGGCGCGTCTGTATGGATGGTCTCAAGCTTTGTGATGCTCGATGTGTTAAATCCGAGGCGCACGTCAATGGCATCAGGCGGTTTTGTCCACGTAGCCGTTGTGATCTCATTGCCCCGTTTATCGATCGTTTTCTTTTTCTCCTGCGGCTCCGGGGTGAAACGAAGGTCAACATCCCTGACGGACTGCTGATAAGTCGGGGACTGAAAACTTTGCGGGGTCACAAAGCTCAGGATCAGCTTTTGGATGCCGGTTCCGGCGGTTATCTGCTCACGGAGTTCATAACGGATCGTTGATCCCATATCCCCGCGGATGGTAAAATTTTCAGCACGGGATTGAATGGGAATAAACAGAATCATTGCAATGATCGAAAAAAGAAGCTTTTTCATAAGCGCCCTCCTGCCTCATTACGAATGAAAAAGGTTGCCGCCGTACGGCAGACGATTGTTCCTGATTCGGCTCGAACAATGCATTCGCCGCCAATCTGAGACCCTTCCTTTTTGAATGCCGTGGCTTCAGAAAAGAGGTCGCCGTCGATTGCGACTGCAGGATGTGCGTTTTTCGTCTCCACGCAGGTCATGCATTCATTGGCTTTAAGAGACGTCATGACGGCATGGGCGATCGTTTCGACAGCCAAGGCCCCAATCAGACCGTCCTGTACATGCCCGTTAATCTGTTTGAATTCATCTCGGACAGGCAGGCGGAAACGGGCGTATCCTTCCCCGATTTCTTCCGGCACGGCGCCAAGAAATTGGAGAAAAGGATTTATCGGATTGCCCGTTTTGAGCCTTCTTACATACACTTCATAATCCATGATGAATTCGCAATCAGGTCCTACGGGAACATTCAAATGCCTCGCAAGCCTCTTCTGTTCGCCCGGAGTGCACCATTCCACCTGTAAATAGCGGAATATCTGATCCTCCGTAAAACCGAGACGTCTTGCCTCCTTCACGGTTATCGCATAAGCTTCAATTTCTGTGCGGCTGTCAGCATAACTTACCGTGCGATCGAACAAGTCAAGCCCCTGTTTGTGCTGCCTGACATGGACAAGTTCATGGATGATGTCGAGATGCAGGATCTCTTCGGGAGATGTTTGCAGATGATGCAGAGAAATGAAAATCGTTCCGTCTTCGTTGCTGACGGCCATATAATAACGCCTGTCCATGACGTTGACCTTGTGGTTCGCAAGGATATTTTCAACGGCTTCGGGAGTGCCGAAAATCTCCATCAGTGCGTTGCTCATCCAGATATCCGGAAAAATATCCGTTATTCTGTATTCTCCGGGTTGGACATTACGAATGATTTGCATTAATGAAGCATCCTTATCTCCTAATGAAATGGCTGAAAATATCTATCACAATTTGAAATGCGGCGAAATATCTATTTGGGCTCTTTTACATCATGCCGTATTTCTTCAGTTTCTGGTGGAGCGTTCGACGCGTGATTCCCAGCCTCCTTGCCGCCTTGCTTTTGTTGCCGCCTGAAGCCTCGAGGGTTTTGAGAATCGTTGCCTTTTCTACGAGTTCCAGGGATTGGCCGGAATCCATATCGGAATTTTCAGAAAGAGTCTGCAAGTCCGTCGCCGCCTCATCGACAACGAGAGTGCCGGGCAAATCATCTTCCGTGACATATTCCGATGGTGAAAGAATAACACTTCTTTCCACGGCATTGATCAATTCCCGGATATTCCCCGGCCAATGATACTTCAGGAGGCGATCCATGGCCTGAGGGGAAAATCCCTTGATGATTTTTCGGTTCTTATCGGCAAAGAGTCTGATGAAATGCTGGGCGATGAGCGGTATATCCTCCTTCCTCTGACGCAGCGGCGGAACGGTCAGGTTGACGACGTTCAAACGGTAATAGAGATCCTCCCGGAAGCGTCCCGTTTCAATTTCGCGGATCAGGTCTTTGTTGGTGGCGGCAATAATGCGGACATCAACGGCAATGACCTCAGCGCCGCCGACGCGCGTTATTTCACGTTCTTGAAGGACGCGAAGGAGTTTGACCTGCATTCCGAGAGACATTTCGCTCACTTCATCCAGGAATATGGACCCCCCTTGTGCCTGACGGAATTTTCCCTCTTTCCTGCGGTCGGCGCCTGTAAACGCGCCTTTTTCGTGGCCGAAAAGTTCCGACTCGAGAAGTGTCTCCGTAATCGCAGCGCAATTGATCTTGATAAACGGCCCCTCCTTCCGATTGCTGTTGTAATGGATCGCTCCGGCGATCATCTCTTTGCCTGTCCCCGATTCTCCGGTAATGAGCACAACAGCCTCCGTAGGGGCGACAACGGCAACGGTTTCCATTAGCTTGGTCATGACGGCGCTCCGGCCGATCAAATTGCGGTTGTCGAAACGGACTCCCATTGTCTCCTTGAGCGTAATATTTTCCGCCCGAAGCTGCATGTGATCCATGGCCCGCGCGATGGTGATGCGCAGGTCATCAAAATCGAGAGGCTTGGTCAAATAATCGTAAGCGCCTTTTTTCAAGGCCTCCACGGCTGTCTCAACGGACGCATAAGCCGTCATGATGATGACAGGAATGGAGGGGTTGACGGCCCTTATCTCCGCGAGGGCCTCAAGGCCAGAGACCGTAATCATGCGAATATCCATGAGAATGAGGTCAAAGGGCTTCTGCCTGACGGCCTCAATGGCCGTGCCGCCATCATCAGCCTCGCTGATCGAATAATCCCAACCGGAAAGCAGGGTCTTTAACATGGTGCGGTGGGCTTGATCGTCATCGACCACCAGTATGTGAGGGTTTTTAATTTTCATGGGCTTATCATCCTTCCGTTGGAAATAGCAGGGTGACTGTTGTCCCCAAACCGGGTTGACTGAAAATTTTTATTTCTCCGTCGTGTGCATCAATTATCTTCTGAACAATCGGCAGGCCCAGGCCCGTCCCGGACGGCTTCGTCGTGAAGTACAGATCGAGGAGTCTGTCCATATTTTGTTCTGCAATGCCGCAGCCTGTGTCGGAGACCTCAATTCTGATCATGGCATCTGAATGTTGAAACAGCGAAACGGAAAGGACGCCGCCTTTATCCATTGAATCAACGGCATTGATGAAAATATTGAGCAGGGCCTGTTCGACGGCATCTCTGTCGATTGAAAGAGGGGCAATGTCGTCAGGAATGCCTGCCACAACGCCGATGCCCTTCTCATGCAGACGGCCTTCAATCATTTTCAAACAATGGCGGATGATCTTTTGAATGGGCTGCTGCGTTTTTTCGATGGTCATGGGACGGGCAAAAGTCAGCAGTTGACTGATGACCCGATTCAGACGGTCCGCTTCCTGGATAAGGATATCTGCCGTATTTTTATCCTCAGGGACATCCCGATAACGATCCCTGAAATAAGTCGCAAACCCCTTGATGGAACTCAAAGGATTTCGTATTTCATGCGCAATGCCTGCCGCAATGCTGCCAATGGAAGCCAGTCGCCGAGTTTTGGAGAGTTCATTTTCAAGGCGCCGCATTTCCGTTATATCTCTAAAGAGGATGACGTGCCCCATAAAGGAACCATCTTCCTCATTGAGAGAGGCTGCAACAATTTCAAGAGGCACTATCGAATCACCAAGCGGACACGGGTAGATTTTTTCAATAACAAGGCCCGATGCATCAATTTCATGGGTCAGATCAAGGAATAAAGGGGGCAGGGCTTGTTCGGCTTTTTGATTGATCACCCCGGAGGCGGAGAGCTTTAAGACGTTTTCCGCCGTCCGGTTTATGGAAATGATTTCACCATTCCGGTTCAACGCAACAAGGCCGATGGGCATGTGCTCAACCAGAGAATCGGAAAAAGCCTTTATCTGCGACAGGGCGGATTTTGCTGTTTGATAACCCTGGGCAAGCAAAAGCATGACGATTCCGGCAAAACCGATCAGCAGCAGGACAGCGCCCATGACCAGGGCGTGTTTAAAGTCCGCCGTCCGGGCCTTTTCAACGGTTTCCATATTAAGACCGACGTATATGATATAAGCGGCTGGCGATTTAGGGCCGTCCTGTTTGGATTTTGGTATGATGCGGCTTTGAAAGGCATCAAAAGGAGAATCGACGGGAGCAAAACGGCGGTAAACTTCAAATGTGTCCGCACCTTCTTCATTGATGATCCGTCGCCATTGAACGGTTTTCATCTGGGCGATCTGTTCAAGATCAAGATCGGCGCCGTAAGTCTCGCCGACCATGGATGGGTCGCTGTCCGCATGAATGCGCCCGCGGGCGTCCGTGACGATGAAATAATCGATATCGGCCTGCTGGGCCGTTTCGATAAGAAGTTTCTGCAATTGGAAACCGCTCCATTGCATTCCGATGCCGGTTCGTGCGCCCGCCTCGAAAGACCGTATCAGGGCTGCGCCTTTTTCAACCAACAGGGCCGTCGTATATTCTTTTTGTTTGTCAAGGTTATCGATGGTGATAAAAATAAAAATGGGCATCAGAACAACCATCGTCCCTATGACAAACCAGGGGGAGATGAAATAAAAAATGTTCCGGGCTTTTTTACGGGGTGTCATTTCCATTTGTCAAATCTATCGATCATTACGTGATCTTATTGCTTTTCCTGCATCAGTGAAAATGGTTCACCTTATTTTTGTATGTTCATTACGCATGTGGATACCATTTATGCAAGTGGATACCACATTGGATACTTTTTAGCCATAATTTGTCAATCAGAAGATTGCATTGACCATTGAGAAACAGACGCTAACCATAAATACTGAATATAGTCGGCATAATAGAATATATGGCACGGCTGGTGCAAAACATAGGACAAAGTCAAAATTGAAAGGAGACTTAAAACATGAAAAAAATCAGCGTAACCGTACTAACCGTTATTTTTATCGTCGCCCTGGCGACAACTGCATTGGCCGCGCCATGGGGAAAGGGTAAAGGAAACAGCGACCAGCGTCGCGGAGACTGGATGCGATATTCTAAAGACCTTAATTTAACAGCCGAACAAACAACCTCGATCAAGGCTCTTCGCGATGCTCATCAGAAAGATGTAAAACCGCTCCATGATAAGATGTTTGCAAAACGGGGCGATCTGCGATTGCTGTGGCTGGAGAAGAATCCGGATCAGGATAAAATAATGGCCCTGCAAAAGGAAATCAGAGTGATTCGCGATCAGATACATGATAAGGCGACGGGTCTGAAATTCGCAGTCATGAAGATCCTGACGCCGGAACAGAAAGAGAAGATTCAAACGTCCTTTAGGGGGCAAGGTCGCGGCCCGGCAGCAGGGTTTGGTTCAAAGGGCGGTGCCGGTGGTCCCTGCGGAAAAAGATTCGGGGATGGTCCGGCCAGAGGTATGAGAGGCAACTGGTAAATTAACAACAACGCGATATGAGCGGCAGCAGATCAATCAAAATTTAAACGAACCTCCTTTTAAAATCCCGGTAAAGCCTACAGGCTGCCGGGGTTTTTTTATGAACGACGGCCTGTTTCATGACTTTTGAAGTAATGACGACGTTGTAAAAAAAAAGTCGAATTCTGTCATTTCGAGGAGTCCCGCTGAAGCGGGACGACGAGAAATCTATAATGATTTCAAGATTTCTCCCCCGCAAAATGCGGGGTCGAAAAGACATTGCTGATGTTTTGCGACTTTTTACGAGTTCATCAAGTAATGGCGCATGTTAAGAAAGTTCAGGTTGAATAAAGACCTATAATAATATAAAGGAAGACCATCAAAACCTGACAGGAGAAGCGACGTGGGAATGACGATTACGGAAAAAATTCTATGTGCCCATACGGATTTGAAAGAAGTTCACCCGGGAATGCTGATCAATGCCCGTGTGGATATCGCTCTTGGAAACGACATTACAGCGCCCATTGCCATTAAGGAATTTAAAAAGGCAGGCGGACAAAGAGTATTTGACAAAGACAAGGTCGTGCTGATTCCGGATCATTTTGCCCCCAACAAGGATATTAGCGCAGCCGAACAGTGCAAAATGATGAAGGAATTTGCCGTTGAACAAAAAATTACCCACTACTATGAGGTTGGTGAATGCGGTATTGAACACGCCCTCCTTCCGGAGCAGGGCATTGTCGTACCGGGAGATGTCGTCATCGGCGCCGACAGTCACACATGCACCTACGGCGCCCTGGGCGCTTTCGCGACGGGTTCCGGCAGCACGGATCTCGCGGCGGCCATGCTGTCCGGCGAGGCCTGGTTCAAAGTGCCTGAATCCATGAAAATCGTATTTTCGGGAAGACTCAATCATTGGGTCTCCGGGAAGGATCTGATCCTGTATCTCATCGGCCTTATCGGCGTTGACGGCGCCCTGTACAAAGCTCTGGAGTTTACGGGCGATACGGTTAAAGACCTGACCATGGCCGACCGACTCACCATCTGCAATATGGCCATCGAAGCGGGGGCGAAAAACGGCATCTTTGCCCCGGACGATCTGACGGCTCAATACATTAAAAGCAGGGCAAAAAGGAAATACAAGTTTTACCAGTCCGATGCCGATGCTGTTTATACGAAGATTATTGATATCGATGTATCAAAAATTGAACCCCAGGTTTCATTCCCCCATCTGCCGTCCAACACAATGGGAATCAGCCGGGTCGGCAATGTCAAAATTGATCAGGCTGTCATCGGTTCCTGCACAAACGGGCGCATAGAAGACTTGCGGGCGGCCGCGGCCGTTCTGAAGAACCGCAAGGTCGCCCCTTTTGTACGCCTCATTATTATTCCGGCAACACCGGAGATTTATCGCATGGCCATGAAGGAAGGCCTTTTTGACATATTCCTGGATGCCAAAGCCGTCATCAGCACGCCGACCTGCGGGCCTTGTCTTGGCGGATATATGGGCATTCTGGCTGATGGAGAGCGATGTGTCAGCACGACAAACCGCAACTTCATCGGACGCATGGGGCATACGGGCAGTGAAGTCTATCTTGCAAGTCCCGTTATCGCGGCGGCTTCAGCCGTATTGGGCAGAATCGCCGGTCCCGATGAACTGCCGAAAATAAAATGAATGAGGCAAGTAAAAGCTGACGCACCCATGATGCGACACAGGCAATTCTCATGATTGCGGCATAACAGGGCAGGGATAGAGCGGAAAAATATTTGAAGGAAGGGTACTCATGATGCATTTCAAAGGGAAAATCTGGAAATTCAACGATAACATAGATACGGACGCCATTATCGCAGCGCGTTATTTAAATACTTCTGATCCGCAGGTTCTCGCTTCTCATTTGATGGAAGACATTGCACCTGATTTTGTAAAGAAGATCGGCGCCGGAGACATTATTGTGGCGGGCGAAAATTTCGGCTGCGGCTCATCCCGCGAACATGCGCCCATTGCCATTAAGGAGGCCGGAATCGCCTGCGTCGTAGCGAAAAGCTATGCCCGCATCTTTTATAGAAATTCCTTCAATATGGGTCTTCCCATCTTTGAGTCGAAGGATTTGTGGGATATTGTCGATAATGGCGCTATGATCGAAGTAAACGGCGACGAGGGCTGCATCAATATTCTTGGCGGCCGGACCCTGCCCATCGAACCGATACCGCCGTTCATGCAGGAGCTTATTCTCGACGGCGGACTGATGAAACACCTGGCGAAAAAGAAAAAGGGATGAATAAACGATCATTATTCGATCCGATCATTATATCTGCGCCGGAAAAGGAAATTTACCGGCGTCTCGGATTTAAAAAGGGCATTACGCAGATAACGGCATTACAAAAAGACGAGATCCATAAATATATGGATGACGCCCAACTGATCATCCGTCTTAAGGGAGTTGCCGTGCGGATGCCCATAGTGGAGAAATCTGCCGAATATGTCCGCCTGAAAGAAGATGTAACATTTGAAAGCAGACAACTGGCGGCTTTTTTATCGGAGTGCAGTGAGGCTGTCCTGATGGCCGCTACGGCGGGAGAGTCCATTATGGAGGCTATTCGGAAAGACACATCGGGGGGAAACGTCACGCGAGGCGTTGTTTTTGACGCAACGGCAAGCGAAATGTCGGATGCCGCACTGGATTGGATCATGAGTTATTTAAATCAGTCCATGAGAAGGGAAGGCAAAGCCCTGACGAAAAGCCGTTATTCGGCGGGATACGGCGATTTCTCATTGACAAACCAGCGCACGATTTATGATCTGCTTCATATGGAAGACATCGGCGTTGCCTTAACGGAAAGCTTTATTCTGATGCCGGAAAAATCCGTAACGGCTATAGCCGGAATCCCAGGTTAACGGAGTTGACAAAATGAACGGTAAGAAAAAAATCAAGGCGATGCTCAAGGAAAAAATTCTTCTTCTCGACGGCGCTCTGGGGACAAAGATCATGATCCTCGACGGGGCGATGGGAACGGAACTTCAGAAGCGGGGCATGCCGGCGGGCGAATGTCCGGAACGATGGTGTCTGAATAATCCGGAAGCGGTTTGCGACATACACAGATCATATGTCGAGGCGGGTGCCGATGTGATCTACACAGCCACCTTCGGGGCCAATCGTCTTAAACTTGGCGAATATGACATGACGAATGTCCGGGAAACCAACCGCGAGTTGGCCCGTCTGGCAAAAAGGGCAGCGGGAAACGACGTCCTTGTCGCCGGAGATATGGGACCGACGGGACAGTTTGTCGAGCCTTTCGGACCCCTCGCATTTGAAGACACGGTAGATATTTACAAGGAGCAGGTTCAAGGGTTGATGGAAGGCGGCGTCGATCTTTTTGTCATTGAAACAATGATCGATATTCAGGAGGCTCGTGCCGCCCTTCTTGCCGTGAAGGAAACAGCGCCGTATTTTACCATCGTGACCATGTCATATGAAAAAGAGGGGAGGACTCTAAACGGGACCGATCCCTTGACGGCGCTTGTCACGCTTCAGAGCCTCGGGGCAGATGCCGTGGGATGCAACTGCTCCACCGGGCCGGATGCGATGGTCGACTTCTTAAAGATCATGAAGCCCTATGCCAAAGTTCCCCTTGTCGTCAAACCTAACGCAGGCATACCGCGGATAGAGGGAAGCAGGACGGTATTTGACATGAGCCCCGACGACTTCGCATCTTATGGTCCGAAGTTGGCGGCTGCGGGGGCAAACATAATCGGCGGCTGCTGCGGGACGACGCCAGAGTTTATTCGTCTGTTGAAAAAATCCCTTGCTGGCGTCAAACCGATGCAAGTCGTGAGAAAATCGATCAGCGCTGTCAGTTCTGCCTGGGGCCATAAGATATTTAAAAAAGAAGATCCCCTGACGATTCTGGGCGAACGACTCAACCCGACCGGGAAGAAACGCCTGCAGCAGGAACTCCTCGATGGAAATATGAGCCTCGTTCGCCAGATGGCCAAAGAGCAGGAGCAGGGCGGCGCTGAGCTTCTGGATGTCAATGTGGGCGTTCCCGGCATCGACGAAGTCAAGACCATTAAAGAGATTATCCGATTGTTGGCGACGGCGTCAAAACTGCCTCTCGTCATCGATTCGTCAAAGGTTGAGACGATAGAGGCTGCCCTACGTTTTTATCCCGGTCGGGCATTTATTAACTCCATTACAGGCGAAACAGATAAATTAAAAAGGCTTCTCCCTGTGGCCGCCAAATACGGCGCCATGTTCATTCTTTTGCCTCTGGCGGACGGAGAAATACCGGAAACGTCAGACCGGCGAAAGGAGATCATCCGGGCCGTGTTTCGAAAGGCCAGGCTATACGGCTTTACGAAAGAAGACGTCGTTGTGGATGCCCTCGTCATGACCGTGGCGTCAAATCCTCAGGCGGCCGTCGAAACGATCAAGACGATCAAATGGAGCACAGAGCGCTTCGGCTGTATGACAAGCATCGGTCTTTCCAATGTTTCTTTCGGCATGCCGGAAAGGGAATGGCTGAATGCCGCCTTTCTCTCAATGACGCAGGCGGCCGGTCTGACCATGGCTATCGCCAATCCTGGAAGCGAGAAACTCATCCATATGAAAAGCGCGGGCGATGTCCTGCTTAACAAAGATAAGGATGCGGCGGCCTACATCGCTCGGTTTTCTGCTATGACTGCCGAAGTGAAGCCGGAAAAGACGATGCAAAAATCTGGGGAAACGAGTCCTTTGCATATCGACAAAACGTCAGGCCGGGATGATGTGCGGGATGCCGTCATTGAAGGAAACCGGGAAGGGATTGTCGGGCTTTTGGAAGCACGGCTGGCAACAGGCGAAGAGGCGGCTAACATCGTTGATGATTCCATGATTCCGGCGATCATGCATGTAGGGGAACTGTTTGAAAAGAAAATCTTCTATCTTCCGCAGTTAATTGCCAGCGCCGAAACCATGAAAAAAGCATTGAGCCACCTGGAGCCGAGGCTAAAAAACATTCAGGCGGCGCGAGCGGCAAAAGGGTCTGTCATGATGGCAACGGTCAAGGGCGACATCCATGACATCGGCAAGAATATCATCGTCCTTCTTTTGCAAAATCAGGGTTATCAGGTTATCGACCTCGGCAAGGACGTGACGGCGGATATGATCGTGAACGCAATGAAAACATCAGATCCGGACGTCGTCGGATTGTCGGCGCTGATGACGACAACAATGGTTCAAATGAAGGAGGTCATCGAACTGGCGGCGAAAGAACGCCTTCCCCAGAAGTTCATGGTGGGCGGCGCCGTCGTTACGGAAGCCTATGCCCGCTCCATCGGCGCGTCCTATGCCAAAGACGGCGTGGAGGCGGTGAAGGTTGTCGAAAAGCTGATCAAACCGAAAACGTCGAATTCTGTCATTTCGAGGAGTGAAGCGACGAGAAATCTTTAATGATTTCAGGATTTCTCCCCCGCAAAATGCGGGGTCGAAAT
>JAFGHS010000089.1 GCA_016930075.1 Deltaproteobacteria bacterium | reverse complement strand
ATTTCGACCCCGCATTTTGCGGGGGAGAAATCCTGAAATCATTAAAGATTTCTCGTCGCTTCACTCCTCGAAATGACAGAATTCGACTTTTTACGAGACCAACAAATTTGCGTTCCTTCTGCTTGTCCTATTCATACGCCTTGGGTACGCCGCAGATCATCACCAGGGGGTCCTTTGATGACGCGTTTTTGTACTGATGCTTTTCATCCGGCAGAACCAAAACAAAATCTCCCCTTTTGACCGGGCGCTCATCGCCGTTTTCTGTGACAACGGCGCCTTCACCATCTATCACGTAATTCAGATGTTCGAAAGGATGGGTGTGATAAGGGGTGTGGCCTCTGGGCATGATCGTAAAGACGCGAAGAGAAAAATTCGGCGTGCCGTCAGCCTTCGAGATGGGCACCTGCTTCCAGACATCTTTCGCCCCTTCCATCGTCATCCTTGTTTTTGCCGTGTCTTCAAGCCTTGTAATATTCATGATGCTCTCCTTCTTTCCTTCTTGATCCTGACTATCTATTTATATATATATTCAATGAAAATCAAAACTATTTCATCGAGGAGGTTAATCCATGGCCGGGATGTACGAACGCATTTGCAGCGAATACGAAGCATTCTCGCCGCGTTCCCGGGAGGCAGCCGTCGCCGCACGCGACGTCTTCCCCGGCGGCGACACGCGCTCCAGCGCCCATTTCGCCCCCTACCCGCTGTTCGTTGAACGCGCCGCCGGCGCCTGTCTGTACGATGCCGACGGTCATCGATTGCTCGACTTCATGAACAACTTTACCTCGCTCATTCACGGCCATGCCCAGCCGGATGTGGTGCTCGCGGTGAAGGAGCAGATCGCCCGCGGCAGCGCCTATGCGGCGCCGACCGCAAGCCAGGTGCTATTGGCGCAGCACCTCCGGGACCGCGTGCCGGGCGTCGAACAACTGCGCTTTTGCAGTTCCGGCAGTGAAGCCACCCTCATGGCCATTCGCTGCGCCCGCGCGGCGACAGGCCGGCAAAAGATCATGAAGATGGAAGGCGGCTACCACGGCAGCTACGAAATGGCGGAGGTCAGCCTGGCGCCCATGGCCGAGCTTGCGGGCGACCTTGCGGCGCCGAATCCCGTGCCGATCGACGACAGCTTTCCGTCAAGCGTGCTAACCGATACGGTCGTCTGCCCTTACAACGAACCGGAGCTGGCGCGTCAATTGATCGCCCGTCACGCCCAGGACCTGGCTGCGGTCATCGTCGAACCGGCCCTGGGGTCCATGGGCATGGTGCCGGCGACCCGGGAATTCCTGGCAACGCTGCGCGAGGCCACCCTGTCCCGCGACATTCTGCTCATCTTCGACGAAGTGATCACCCTGCGGTTGGGCGACCTGGGCGCGCAGCAGCTCTACGGCATCACGCCGGATCTGACGGCCATGGGCAAGGTTATCGGCGGCGGATTGCCCATCGGCGCCATCGGCGGCAGGAAAGAATTGATGCAGCGCTTCCATCCGGATCAGCCGCGCCCGGTGATGCACGCCAGCACCTTCAGCGGCAATCCCATGAGCATGGCGGCCGGACTTGCGGCCATGCAGCGCTTCACCCCGCAGCAGCGGACGCACATCGACGGCCTGGGCGAACGCCTGCGCGACGGCTTTAACAAGGTCTTCCGGGACGCAGGGATCCGGGGCCAGGCCATCGGCATCGGCAGCCTGAGCAACATCCATCTGACCGACGAAGCCATCGGCAATGCGCGCGTGAGCCTTGCAGCCAGCCGGCGTGCCGGGCGCGTGCTGCGCTGCATTCATCTCGGCATGCTGATGCGGGGGGTCGTCTCGGCGGCGCGGTTGATGTACTGCGCCTCCACGGCCATGAACGATGCCGACATCGCCGCCGCCGTTGCCGCTCTCCGGGAAACTCTCCTCGATTTGCGCGACGACCTGCGACGGGAAAAGCCCGAGCTGCTTTATTGAGAAAAGAACGGAACGCCAGGAGCGCTGCGCCGACCAAGTTGGGGAAGTTGCCCAGGGGGCTGTCATAAGCCCAAGGAACACTCCGGCCACAAATGGACGGATTTAGCCAACCGATAAAGAACACTTCAGAGAAGGAGACGGGATTAATGGTGCCGGTCATAGGAATTTTGGTGGGTGATGCAGCCGGGATAGGCCCGGAAATTGTTTCAAGGCTCTTTGAGACCGATGAATTGCTGAACTACTGCCGGCCCATCATTATCGGAGACCGGCGCATCATGGCGTGGGGAAATAAAATTACCGGGACCGCCTTTCCGATCATCGAGATTGAAACCCCCTCACAGGCCAAATGGGAAGGACCGGTCCCCTTCATCGACCAAAAAAACCTTGACCCATCTGAAATCACCCTCGGCCAGATCAGTGCGACGGCTGGCCGCGTTACGGGGGAAATGCTGATTTATGCATCGGAATTATGCAAGAAGGGAGAACTCGCGGGATATACGTTTGCCCCCTATCATAAGGCGGCCATGGAATATGGGGGGTATCCCATAAACAATGTTTTTGCCCGGTACGTCAGCCGGAATAAACTCTTTGATGAGCTCAACGTGATCGGCAATCTCTGGACCGCCCGTGTGACCAGCCATATTCCGTTCAGGCAGATTTCTGAAAAATTAAGCGTAAAAAGAATTAAAGCGGTGATCGAGCTGACCTATGAGACCTTGAAAAAGGCCGGGTTTGACACCCCTCGTGTGGCGGTGGCGGCGTTAAATCCCCATTGCGGGGAAGACGGTCTGTGCGGGAGGGAAGAGATTGAAATCATCGGTCCGGCTGTAGAAGAGGCCCGGTCGGAAGGCATTCCGGTTACCGGACCGTATTCCGCCGATACGCTGTTTGTGTCGGCGGTGAACGGACAATTTGACGGCATTGTCACCATGTATCATGATCAGGGACAAATTGCCCTGAAACTGCTGAATTTTGAAAAGGCCGTGACCGCTCTTGGCGGATTGCCGTACGCCGTCACCACGCCATCTCACGGTACGGCATTTGATATTGCCGGAAAAGGAATCGCCAATGCCGAGGCCATGAAGCAGGCCGTTATCATCGCCGCAAAAATGGCCGGCTGGAGAAAAAAATAATAAGGCAAAAACATGCGTAGCAGGAGGAACTCTTGAAAGAAGACATTTATCGCAAGGTGCAGCGGCAATTGGATCGATATTCAATCGGTTTTCCGGAAACGGAATCGGGCGTGGAAATAGAAATTCTCAAACTATGCTTCACGGAAGAGGAGGCCGAGCTGTTTTCAGAATTGACCGGCGAACTGGAAACGCCCCAATCCGTCGCCGGGCGGTTGAACCGGCCGGAGGGAGAGATGACTGCCGAACTGGAAAAGATGGCTGCCAAAGGTATTCTCTACCGATACCGTGAAGGCGAATCGATCAAATACAGCGCCATTCCGTTTATCCATGGCCTTCTCGAATTTCAAGCCTTATGGGAGCCGAAGGATCTGATCCGGTTGACGGGGAAATACATCCGGGAAAAGCTCCATCAAAACCTGAGCGGCGCCAAGAGCATGCGCGTTTTACCGATTAACGAGTCCGTGGATGCGCAGTATCGGGTCGCTACCTATGATGACGCTTGCGAGATCCTGAAAAAGGAGGAATTCATAGCGGTGGCGGACTGTTCCTGCCGCGTTCAGAGAAGACCGTTCAACAAGGCCTGCGACAACCCGATGGAAGCGTGCATCATGATCGGCCCGATGGCCCATTATTACATTGAAAATAAAATGGGTCGGCAGATTACCTTGGACGAGGCTTTGAAAATCCTCGAAGAATGCCATGCCGCCGGTCTCGTGACTCAGACGCAAGCCGTGACGAAACCGTTCATGATCTGTAACTGCTGCAGCTGCTGCTGCGGGTTCCTGGGCAATATGAAAAATACGGAGAATCCGGCGGAGCGGGTTATCTCCAATCACAGGGCATTGATCGATCAGGAGCTTTGCAACGGGTGCAACGCCCTCTGTGTCAACAGGTGCCAGGTTGACGCCATCCGGATCAATGCCGAAGGTCTTGCCGAAATCGATTACAAACGGTGCATCGGTTGCGGCGTCTGTGCGCCGGTTTGCCCGGTAAACGCCATTTCCCTGGTGCCGAAACCGGCGGCAGAGCAGATCATCCCTACGGAAACTCTCCACCAGCAGGGCGTGCGCACGGCAAAGGCCCGCGGGATTGCGGATATGGATGAAAAACATGTCATAACCTGGGGATATGAATAAAATAGATGTTCCTGACTCCTGCACTGAGGAAAGTAAGGAGCATGTTTGATAGGAGGTAAAAATGAGTGAGCGATTAGGAAAGGTTCAAACGGTCCAAAAATTGATCGATCCGTCGGAACTTGGGCATACGCAGCCTCACGAACACCTGCTGGTCAATTTACTCCCTCCCCCTCTGCGGGGCAGGCCGGGGAAACCCATTCGTCTCGAAACGCTGGGCCGTCTCCGGCGGCACTGGACGGATCACCTTGATAATCTTTGCCTGACAAGCGAAGAAACGGCCATCGAAGAGATGCAAGCATACAAAGCCGCCGGCGGGGGGACTTTGGTAGACGTTTCCTGCAATGATTTTGACATGGGGCGTTCTCCCGAAGGACTGGTCAGAATCGCTCGTGAAGCCGGCGTCCATGTCATCATGGGTTCGGGTTACTATATCGCCGCCAACCATGCTCCGGAGGTTCAACGTTCATCGGAAGAAGAGCTTGCCGAGCACATTTGCGGCGAAATCATTGACGGCGTAAACGGCGCCGGCATAAAATGCGGCATTATCGGCGAGATGGGGCTGAGTTCGCCTGTCGAACCCAATGAGGAAAAAGCCCTCCGGGCAGCCGTTGCCGCACAGAAACAGACAGGCGCGGGATTGACCATTCATCCCGGCAGAGATTCCGCTTCTCCGATGGAGGCCGTCCAGATTGTACGGCAGGCAGGAGGTGATTTGGAGCGGACCATCATCTGCCATATCGATCGCACCTTGTTCAGTCTGAAAGATATGCTCCATTTGGCCGAAACGGGATGCTATCTGGAATTCGATTTATTCGGCGAGGAGTCGTCTTTTTATCCCCTTGCCCCGATTGACATGCCGAATGATGCCACCCGGATCGATTATCTGATGCAGCTGATGAAAGCGGGTTACGCCGACAAGATTCTCATTTCACAGGATATATGCTCAAAGCACCGCCTGACGAAGTTCGGTGGCGAAGGGTATGGCCACATACTCCAAAATGTGCTGCCCCTGATGCAGCGCAAGGGCATGAGCGATGATGACATTCAAAACATCGTCGTGAAAAATCCGGCCAGAATCTTGACTTTTGTTCTGTAAACATATTGTTGGGGCATTGCTTCTATATGAGGGAACTACAAATGATGAGAATCGTGATTGTGTCCTGAACAATACCGTGCTTTGTACTCGATTTGTTATGGCACAAACTTCGCTCTTACTGTTTCCTGCGCCCAAGCACGAATCGCATTCCAGTCACGGAAATCACCTTCCGGAGATCCTTTGGATTTCAGTACGGTCTTGTTTATCAAAGAAAGGTTGCTGTAATCCAACGCTCCAGCGAATGTTCCCATGCCGACAGGCCTTATTTCGGGCACAGCCTTAAGAATGGGGTCCATGAAGGACAACGCTTTGGCCCGGCTCTCCTCTGTCGGGCGGGACAAGGTCATACACACAAGAAAATAGGCGACAGGCACCCGGCGCAGGATGTCTCTGTTTTTCTGCACGAAATCTAACGCTTCAGGCAGCCACTTGCCTCTGTAGATTGCGCTGCCGATGACCACTGCTTGATATGAACTGACGTTACTGGCATTCTTTATCAAAACCACATCGGCGGCTATATCCTTGCTGCACAGTTCCTTTCCAATAGCATCAGCGACTCCTCCTGTGGAACCATACTGGCTGGCATAAGTGATCAATACCTTCTTCTTTATATTCTCCTTGCCTCCGCATGTTCCTTCGAGAAACTTTATCTCTGCTGCGTGGCTGATCCCTGTACCTGATATACCCACGAGCGACATTGCAGTCATAAGGCTAGTGGACAAGGCCAGGAAATCCCGGCGGTTGATACTCCAGATGTTCATATCATTGAATCCCATAAAAAACGCTCCTTTCAATTTCCATTGCAATTTAAAAACGTTTTGTCAAGAAAAAGGATGAACGGCGGCGGCTCTGCCGTATTTCAGGAGTTTGTTGTCATGCCCCGAATAATGTGATAGCACTTTCATGTCTCAGCAGTCAGGTCGCGTGCTGTACGCACATCTTATTGAATCGAGAGAAAGGTTATGACAATGAATATCGGCTACGAAAATCTTGACGCCCTTTTCCATCCCCGTTCCGTCGCGCTGGTGGGCATAACGACTTCTAATCCCGAACACTGGACCCGTGGTTTTCTCGAAGGTTACCTCGGTCTTGATTTTCCATCCCAGGGGAATCTGTATCTCGTGAACCCCAGGGGCGGAACAGTGGACGGCTTCAAAGTGTTCCAGAAAATTCAGGATATTCCCGACACGCTTGATTTTGTTGTGGGTCTGGTGCCTTCCCGAAGTGCTTCTCAACTGGTTATCGACGCGGCGGCCAAGGGGGCTAAGTTCATCCATTTCTGCACGGCCGGTTTCAGCGAGATCGATGACGAGGAAGGCAAGAAACTGGAGGCGGAACTGCTCCGCACCGCCCGCAAGCATCATGTCAGAATCATCGGTCCGAATTGCCTGGGTATATACTGTCCGGAATCGCGAATGTCTTTCAGCGCGCTCTTCTCTCCGGAAAGCGGTCCTGTCGGCTTCATCAGCCAGAGCGGCGGCAACGCCAATTATTTAATCCGTCAGGCCGCCTTGCGCGGCGTTCACTTCAGCAAGGTGATCAGCTTCGGCAATGCCTGCGATCTCAATGAAAGCGACTTTCTGGAATATCTGGCTGATGACCCGAAAACAAAAATGATCGCCATGTATCTTGAAGGGATAAAGGACGGCGACCGATTCCTCCGCGCGCTGAAATATGCGGCAGAGAAAAAAGCGGTCGTGATGCTCAAAGGCGGAACCACGCCTGCGGGGGCGCGGGCGGTCATGGGCCACACGTCATCGCTTGCGGGAAGCCGCGATATGTGGGAATCCCTCTGTCGTCAGGTAAACGCCATCCAGGTTCAAAACCTGGACGAAATGACGGACGTCCTCGTTACCTTGACGCTTCTGACCGCGCCGGCCGGCAGACGGGCCCTGTTGTTCGGCGGCGGAGGCGGCTCAAGTGTTATCGTGGCCGATACATTTGAAAAGCGGGGGATGACGTTGCCTCAGGTGCCAAAACCGGTGATTAATAAGTTACGCGAGTTTAGCCAGGATGCCGGCAACTTTTTCAGTAATCCCATCGATTACTCACAAAGCATGGATCAGGCGAATGTAAAGCGCGCACTGGACATTCTCATGGGCTGGGGTGAATTTGATTTCATTGTCAACTTTATGGTTCCGGGGCAATCCACGAGGGCGGGCAGTTTCAGTGGTCGCGTTTTCAAGTTTGATCATCTTTCCAGGCCGGTGGCGATAGTCATACCGCCTGCGTTCGATCCCGCGGAAGCCGATGGAATTTTTCGTTATATCAATCATTACGTAGTCGCCGGCTACCCGGTTTATTTCTCATTCGACAGCGCTGCCTGCGCGATCAATCTTGTGTTGACTTACAATGAAAGAATTTCTTTCAGACAGGGCTTGCGATGAAATCATAAGAAGGGCGCTTCATTTGTCTTGATATATATTAAAAAGAAAGGAATAAAAAAATGGGAAAGAAGAAATCTGTTGAAAGCACCAAAACCAGTGAACAAAAGCAATGGGCCAGGGAACATTTTGTCGGTCTCGAACCGCTGATCATGCCCATATTTTCCCCTGATTTCACATCGCTTGATGAAGAGGGAATCCGCAACGACGTCCGCAACAGCATCCGTCATGGTTTTTTCTCGGTATTTTGCCTGAAAGTCGGGATTAACGATGAGGAATACAGGCAGTTGATTAAGGTGGTTTGCGATGAAGCAAAAGGGAAAATCCTGGTGGGGGCATCCATTGCCGGAAGTCCTCCGGCGGGCGATATCGAGATGATCCGATTCTGTGAAAAAGCGGGCTGCACCCACTTGAACATCATTCCCGACACGCATCCCAAACACCGACCCCAAACGGAGGAGGAATTCTATCAGGCCTATCTGCAGCGAATCGAGGCCACTTCGCTGCCCATTGTCCTTTTTGCCCGGTTAGCCCTGTATTATCGCAAATTCGGGATTGACGGCGTTCCCATCAACGTTTTTAACCGGCTGGCGGATCTGCCGAACGTGGTGGCCGTGAAGGTTTCTCAGCCCATCAGCATGACGGCCATCATGCAGCTGTGTGAGCGGACGTGCGACAGACTGCTGATCGGTCCCACCAACCTGGATCACGTCCCCATCCTGGCAAAACACTACCACCAGCAATGGAGCGGACAATGGAATGTCGAAGCCGTGCAGTCTCCCGAAAAGCCCTACGGCGTCGAAATGATGAGACTGTTCGGGGAGGGACGGTATGAAGAGGCGATGAAGCTTTTTGACGTCATTGAGCCTGCCCATAGCGCCTTTTTTCAATTGCAGGTGAACTACATCCGTCAAGCGACCCATCCGTGGGCCCATAACAAATATTATCAATGGGTAGTGGGCGGAAACGGCGGACTGCTGAGAAATCTGAATTATAAAAACGAGCTGGTGCAGCCTCTGGATGAAAATGAACGGGAAAAAATAAGAAAGATTTATCGCGACATGGGCATGGAAACCGTCACGGCCCCGGAAGAAGAGTTTATCGTGGGCAAGGCGGCCTATGCCAGAGGCGTTCGGGCCAAAGATCTGCCCGAAACGCCTTATTATAAATAGTCGCCGGATACCATCAAATTCCCTTGATGAGCGGGAGGTCTTTCTGAATTCTGAACGTCTTCTCATCATGGCCGTTATCCGCACCATAGCGGACGGTTGGAACGGCCAAACAAAGAAGTTAAGGAGATAAAAGGGGGGAAGAGATCGCCTTCCCCCCTTTGGCCTGGACAAACAGGGAAGATCGCCGGGAAGCGCCGAGTTCATAAATCATCGGGGAAACAAGCCGCCAAGAACTTAGGACGCCACAAAAAGGCGGAAGGCCGGGAAAGGCCGGATAAAAAACCTGCATGGCGCCCCGATGCTGTGCTTAAATTTTAATCTCCATGCCGACTTTCAGATCAATGACTCGTTTTCCCAGATGCTCCCTGAACCGGCCAAGGGCCCAGTCTGAACTGTTATGCGGCGACACCGCAATAATTTCCGCGTTCGTTTTCTTGATGAGTTCTATTGCGGACAGGACGTCGGCCTCTTTCAAGCCTCTCCATGGGGGCGCGTCGGCTCCTACGATATACTGAATATCAAAAGGCCCCGCCATAGATCTCCCGCCATGTACGGGGTAGTTGAGCCCCCCGATAATCGCGTAAATCGGTTCTTTAAATAGCGTGCGTGTCCGCTCCAGTATCTTATCAATGCCCTGACAGCCGCCGCCGATGATCAGGACGATTCCTTTTCCCCTGACATTGACGGCAAGACTCTGCTCGTATACTTTGCCCATGATATAAAGATAACGGGGAATAGCGCCGATGCTGCCGATGCCCGGTTTAAGGATAAATGGATTCTGCTTCGTGATTATTTTCCCGACAGGCGTCAGTTCGGAATTGTTCATTTCGACGGGAGTGTAAGCGTTAACCTTTGACATATCGAGCTTTCCTCGGGTGAGACTGAAGGTCTGCTTTCCCATCTCGGTCAGACCTCCTATGTGGTTCGGGTGGAGGTGACTGATATACAATATGTTGATGTCATTGATTTTAAATCCGAGTTTTTCCATGTTTTGAAGGAGAGGGGAGGGGTGTTCGCCATGCTGATTCAAACCAAGATCCATAAGGATAACGGTATCGTCGGCCCGAATGACATACGAAACGCCTATTTCTGTTTTCAGACCGGGTTCCGCCGCCATATAATCAATGATCGGGGTAATGGACAGGTTTGTGACGGAGCCGAAATTTTCGAATGCATTGTACGGTATTTTTTTATATTCCTGCTCTGCAAGCTTTTTCCCCTTGTCAACTTCAATCGTCTTTACACTTACAACGGTGATCAGGAAAATAAAAACAAAGAAAATAATCGCGGCAATCAATTGAAAAAGTCTTTTCATTTCCGTCTTCCTTTTTAAAAGCAATTACGAGAGGGGGATTTTTTCACTTTGCCGCCAAGGGAAAGGCATTCGCCAATCCGGTTCTAACCTCCAGTGTTTTGCCGAATTCCACATAGGTGTCATTGGCACGGGTATAGGGCGGCCAGGTGAAGGCGCCGACGCCGGGATTGCCGGTTTTGGCAAAATTCGTCCATACCGTCATGGCGGTTTCCGCTGCTGCCGCGTCTTCAGCGCTCCACCCGGCAGACGCCATGATGTCTGCGGCATCCCCCGCCGATCCGGCAATGCCGTTGCCGTTTAAATCACCGATGACCAAAGATTTCCCGGTGGCCGGATCAATAACGGTTTGAAGCACATGGTGATCCACGACGCTGGTCGGATCGTTGAATACATATGTCAGCTCATCGCAATGATATGCCGGTATCCCCTGGGCTTCCCAGCCGGAAGGAACCTTGCTGAAAACGCAGGCATAATATTTCTGAGACGTGTGGTCGCTCATCCAGGGGAGAACATCCCTGACCGTTGTGATGGGATAGGGCTCGTCGTTGGTTGTTGCAAGGATCATTAAGGGGACGTCATTATGTCGGCCCGTTTCAAAGCTGACCCGTTCGGTATGCGGCAGATAATAGCCGTCCACATTCATATACGGAGTCAATTTTGATGTCGGACCGAATTTTGATGTGGCGTCAACAATGTCCACCCAGCTTTTTGACCGCAGTTCATCCGGTGTTGCCGCATTGAGATTTTTGAAAAGGGCCTCGCCAATGGCTTCGGCGTCGGCAAGGCTTCGGGTGTCCGGTATCAGCGAGCCGCTCTGGCTGATGGCCTTGTGGAAAAGACCGGCGGCGAGAGGGGAGGCCATCAAAGAAAGGATTTTCCTGCCGCCGCCGGACTGTCCGAAAAGCGTCACATTATCCGGATTGCCGCCGAAGCGGGCAATATTGTTTTTAATCCATTGGAGGGCGGCGATCAGGTCCATCTGGCCGTAATTGCCGGAACCGTTATACCCCGATTCCCTGGACAGCAGCGGATGGGCGCAATAGCCGAAGGCGCCCAGCCGGTGGTTGACGGTCACCAGCACGACGCCTTTGGCGGTGAGCGAGTTCGGATTATTAAACGGCTTGGTGTTGCCGGTCGTAATCGTAACAAAGCCGCCGTGAAACCAGACCATGACCGGCAGGTTCGCGGCATCTTTCGGCGCCGTGATGTTTAAGTAAAGACAATCTTCGCTCATGCCGCCTTCGCCGAATCTCTCGAAGAACGGGCTCTGCGCGGCCTGGTCGCTCCACGCGACGGCGTCCCGCACCCCCTGCCAGGGATCGGGTTCCACCGGCGGTTTCCAGCGTAAATCCCCCAAGGGCGGTTTGGCGTAAGGAACGCCGAGCCATTGCCAGGTCTTATCGTTGGCCGCATACCCGTTCACGGCGCCATATTGCGTCTCAACAATTTTCCTTTCCCTCATGGAGCGCGCAAAATGCTCCAGCGCCTTGTTGGCGCGTCGCAGCTTCCTTGGCCGGGGGTCTGGGCCATTGAAAACCTTGGCCGAGTTTAAGGCCGCAAGCAATGCTTTTACACGGTCATCAGATGCAAACGCCCTGGGTTCCTGATCAAAATTGATTGCATCGGCATGTCTGGACACCACATCGGATATGGCCCTGCTGATTTGAATGCCGTTATTGAGGTTTCCGTCTTCATCCAGCGTCTGGATCAGGGCGAGCATGTTGGCCACCCGGCGGTCGCCGGTGCCGGCCGCACCCGGGACCAGATCCAGAGGCGTAACAACGGATTTGCCCGCAGCAGACCCTAAAACCAGAGATCCGATGGAAAAGGTGATCGTCTCATCCGCGTCGCAATAAAAGCCGCCCGCCTTTGTGGTCTCAAGGGTCACTGCCTGCTTTTGAAACGTCGTCCGATAGGTTAATCCGGCAACCGGACTGGTCATAAAAATACCCGCAGGATCACCATAATTTTCGATGCCGGCCATGTTCAATACGTTGCTCCTCTCTTATTATGAAGTACTTGATATAAAAGAATTCTTTTTTACCCAGGTGAAGGGTTTTTCAATTTTGTCAGCCCGTATGTATTTTAACGGCAATTTTATAATCAATAGCGCAACGAAAACGCAACAAAAATTAACTCGGCCTGCTGATTTACAACAAAAGCCTCTGAAGCGCATCTTACGGGGCCTTTCTTTTGATGTTCCTCCAAATTTTCTTTTGACTTGTGAGATTTTATTGCCGTATACTTCATCCCTCCATAAGCAGATTTTGTCGAATATCAACAAAGTTCTTATCTCTTATCAAACAAGGGCATCATGGAGGAGTCCGGCATCGTTTTAAAAAAAGCCATCAACATGTATTTCTTCTAAACTGCATCAAACAGAATAAAAAAGAGGCCTTATGGAAAATGCAAACAGCTATGATGTCATCATTGTCGGCTGCGGCATTGCCGGATCGGTTGCCGGCGCCCTGCTGTCCAGAAAAGCGCGTAAAAGCGTTCTGATTCTTGAGGCCGCCTCGCAGATCGGCGGGCGGGCGACGTCCTTCCGGGGAGAGGGCATCAAGGATGCGGCCTCGTTTCGCAAGACCCTCGCAACGAGCGCCCATTCCTGGGTGAGCGACCGTACGGAGCCGAACCTCGAAACCCTGATCGAAAAGAAGATGTTGAACGGGTATGCCCTTGAAGCGGGAGGGCGGGGCGCATGGATGACCAACCGGGGGCGCGTCAGCCAGGCGCTGGCCGTCTTCAACAAGGCCTCCGTCTTCTATCCCAACATCGGGTTCGTCTGGTACGATCACGATGAGAAGCCGTACATCGTCGGAAGGCGTTCCAGATACGATTGGATGAGCGACGAGGAATACGGCGATATGGTGAAGGTCCATAAAGAGAAACTCCGTGTCGGGACCATCGAAAATGCGGAAAAGCTTGACCACGTCACCCTGAAGGACTGGGTGGAAAGCTTCTCCAAAAGCGAAGCCGCCAACGAATTCCATTATGCCATGGGCACTTTTCAGACCATCATTAACGATCCGGCCCTGAATTCAGCCGGTGAGAATATCAAGGTCTTTCTGCAGGTGAACGAAACGGGGGTCCATATTACGGACGGCTCCTGGGCCTTTGCCGGCGCCCCGGGCCACCGCTTTATCACTGAAGGTTTTGCCTCCGTCGTTGAGGAAGCCGGAGGAGACATCCTCATCAACGCCCCGGTGAAGGAAATCATGATCCGGGACGGCAGGGCCGAAGGCGTTGCGGCGGAGATCGAGGGGAAGAGGACGGAATTTAAAGCCCCCGTCGTTATCTGTACGCTGCCTCCGAAACCGCTGTTGAAGCTCCTGCCTGAGAGCATCCTGCCGCCGGCGTTCATCCAGTTGACGAAGAATATCATTCACACCGGCATGGTCGCCGGCCAGTTCGGGACCACCCGTCCGCTGAGCGATTTCTGCACGATTAAGACCAACCCGCGGTCTTTCTATCATACCTCCATGCTGATCCCGGAAAGCGAAGGCCTCTTCAGGGGCAACGTACCGCTCGATGCTTTGACGATCTCCGCGATCGCCCCCACCGTGGCGCCGGAAGGAAAGCATCTGGTCGGCATGGCGAGCAGCATCCTGGCGGAAGAAGCCCACGACAAGAAAAAGGTGGATATGGTGATCGACCGGGTCCTGGGATTTTTCGACCGCGTCTTTCCAGGATGGCGCAGTTCGCTGGAATTCATGCTCTGGACCGTAGGCGACACCTGCATCCTCTGGAGGCATCCGGAAGACGACTGGGTGGACGTGAAATGCCCCACCGTGGAAGGGCTCTATTTCGCCGGCGATACCTACGGCCGGCGTCTTAACGAAGGTGGGATCGAAGGGGCCGCCCATTCGGGGTTCATTTGTGCAAGCGAAATCTCCGGTGTGGATTACTTGCAACTCCTGCCGCCGGTCTTTCGTTAGCGGGAAAAGGAAACGGCATTCATGTCTTGTTCCAATAAAACAGGACTGTTTCCCCCTTTTAATGAACTAAAAAACAAAAGGAGGTAAGGCCATGGATTATCCGGAAACTCAATTCGTAAAGGATTATGGTCCGGGAAAAGAAGCGAAGGTTGAACTGAAAAACGGACGATTTGTCGATGTGGTCAACGGCCGTTTTTTTGATGCCGGCGTCGGTCTCATGATTCAAGGTTCGAAGATTATTGCCCTGACCGGCCCATCCGCCCCGCCGGGGGGGATCAAGCCGGACTTCACCGTCGATTGCCGGGGGAAAACCGTTATGCCGGGATTATTCAATACCCATTGTCATATCACCATTACTTCCCCCACCGTACTCCCGGACATAAAAGACCTCAAAGGGTTCAAGACCTACGGCGATCGGCAGATGGAAAAGAACATGGCCGAATGCCTGATCCACGGCGTCACCACGATCAGGGATGCCTATGCCGAAGATCTGCGCCGGACGCGGCTCCTTAAGGAGCGGATTGCCAAAGGTGAAATTCCCGGGCCTCGTTTTTTGCAGTCCGTCGTCGTCGGCCCACCCGGCGGGTATCTGCTGGAGAAAGTCGGTTTCGTCGCGAGAAGGATGAGGTCGGCCCTGGGCATCCCTTCTGTTGCCCATACCCTTCCGTACAGCGGCGGGGTCGAGTTTCCGATCGGGGCCACCGAAAAGCAGGTCAGGGATGCGGTAGACAGGGCCATTGATGAACGCGGGGCCGAGGTGATCAAATTGGGAGAGCAGAAAGAGAACATGACCGATTATAAACCCACGTCGACCATCATGACCCAGGAACAAATGGATGCCGCAGCCGATCAGGCCGGGAAGCGGGGCTTAAAATCGACCATCCACCATGTGTCCGTCGCAGCGTTTAGAAAAGCCGTGCAGGCCGGGGTTTCGTCGCTGGCTCATCTTCCCAGGGATGAGGTTCTCACCCAGCAGGATGTGGATGCTTTCATCGCCAGAGGTTGTTTCATTGATCCGACCCTGTCCGTCCCCTACGATGTCAGTTACAAGGTCAAGGGAGAGCTCTCTTTTGATGATCCCGATATGAATCTGTTGACGGCGTTTAGAAACCGCGTCCATCGCACCCTGATGGAGGAGTACTGGATTCCTGAATTCAAAGCAGGGGCGCAAAAACAGTATGAAAAAGCCAATTCGGGGAAAATGAAGGTTTTCGGATTCATGCCCATGACCAACATGTTTAAATATTATGCCCCTGCCGCTGTGATCGGTCCCCGGAATATCCGGCTCCTTTTTAAAAACGGGGCAAAGATAACCCTCTCGAACGACGGCGGCATCCCTCCCTGCACCCCGGCCATGATGCAGCAGGAGATCGATCTTTTCGATTTGTTTCTCAACAAAGCGGGAGGAGCAACAGTGTTTGCCGGCGCCGACGCCGTTAAAATTGCCACCATCAACAGCGCAACCTGTTTGGGCTTGGAAAAGAATCTCGGGTCTATCGACATCGGGAAAACCGCCGACCTGGCCGTGGTTGACGGAGATCCTTTTGCCGATACGCATGTGGTGGGCAGCAGAGTGGCGGCCCTGTTTCTGGAAGGCCGCCTGGTCATCAACAACTGCGGATTAACCATTGAAGGGGGGATCGATTGAATGCGTTTGACGTCATGATTGTCGGGGCCGGTCCGGCGGGGATGGATAGGCAAATTCATTCAACCGAACATCAAGAAAGCGGTACAGGGGAAGATTATACGGAAGTCATGGGAAGGAGCGGATGAAACGCAGTTCCTGATTTCCTGGACCTGATGAATGGATGGAAAAGGCAGCCGGGGATATCAAGCTAAAATATCCCCGGCCGGAGAAGGAGAAAGCGGCTGTTTATTGATCCGCTTTCTGCCATAAAGAGACATTTGAGTTTTTCAAAGACGCCGCGTAACATGGCCACGCCGGATTTGGCGTCTTTGAAATCGGTTTTCATCCCGTGGCCCTTTGAGACGGCGGGAAGCATCCCGTGTTTTGGCGCGATTATGTGAAATTCTCCGGCTCGACAGTGGCAACGGATGCTTCGTTGTTCACGATGCAGTCAATCCTGCCGAAAAATTTCGGAAATTCCGCGCCGATGTAAAACTGCGAGGACAGAACGCGACCGCTGTAGTAAGCCGCTTCCGGATTGGTCTGAAGGAGCTTCTTCAAGTCTTCGCCCTTGGCGTCCCCCAGCAGGGCTTTGGATTTCGGCAGAGTGATCGTCAGGCTCCACAGGTGCAGCCATGCGAGCGTCAAAATGAACATCGCCTGCTGAAGCGGCGTCGCGTTTGCCGCCAGTTCCAGGATCTGACCTCCCATAAGCTGTCCGGCCATCATATTGATGATCTCGTCGAGTTTTTCCATGCCTTTTTCAACCGGCGTAATGTATTTTTCATCCACAACGCCCCTCGCTTTGGCAACGGCCTCGGCCATATGCTTCCTGAGCATTTTGTAGTTGTACATTTCGGGATTCATCAGCATTTTGCGCATCAGCAAATCCATCGACTGGATGGCGTTGGTGCCTTCATAGATGGAGAAAACCTTGACGTCGCGGGCATACTGCTCGACGGGATATTCCTGACAGTAGCCATAGCCGCCGAAAACCTGCATGGCTTCAGCCGTAACCAGCCAGCCGGCGTCGGAGATGCCGGCCTTGACGATGGGGGTAAGAATTTCCACGATGCCCGTCGATTCTTTTTTCTCGTTTTCCGATGTTGACGCATGCTCGACGTCTTCATGATATGAAAGGAAGAGGCAGAGCATCCGCATGCCTTCGATGGTGCTTTTCATGTAAAGCAGCATGCGTTTGACGTCGGGATGCTCGATGATCGCCACGCGGGGCGCCGCCTTGTTCATGGATTGCGTGATGTGGGTGCCCTGAATGCGGTCTTTGGCATAGTCGACGGCATGCATGTAGGCGGCGCTGGAAACCGCTTCGGCCTGAAGCCCTGTATGGATGCGGGCTGCGTTCATGAGCATGAACATGACCTTCATGCCCTCCCGTTCCTTGCCCAACAGGTAGCCTACGCACTTGCCGTTTTCGCCGAAACTCAGCGTCGAGGTGGCGTTGCCTTTGAGGCCCATTTTGTGTTCGATGCCTGCGCAGACCATGTCGTTTCTGGCGCCCAGCGTTCCGTCGGGATTGACCAGGAACTTCGGCACAATAAAAATCGAAATGCCCTTCGTTCCTTCCGGGTCGCCCTCAATGCGCGCCAGCACGGGGTGAATGATATTCTCCGTCATGTCCTGTTCGCCGTTGGAAATGAAAATCTTTTGACCCGTGATCAGAAATGTACCGTCCGGCTGCCTGACGGCCTTGCTTTTGAGCGCGCCGAGATCGGAGCCTGCGCTGGGTTCCGTAAGACACATGGTGCCGCCCCATTTCCCTTCCATCATCTTGGGGATGAACATGTTTTTGACTTCTTCGGAACCGAAGGTCTGAATGATCTGGATGGCGCCGGTGATGGAGCCGCAATACATCGTCAACGCCGTGTTGCCGGCGTTAAAGTATTCGGCTGCAGCCGTGGCAACCGCATTGGGAATCCCCATCCCGCCCATCTCCTGAGGAAACTGCAGGACGTGGAAGCCGGCCTCCAGGTATGCGTTGAAAGCCTTATGGAATGATTCGGGAACCTTGACCTCATTTTTTGCAGCGTCAAACTTCAACCCGATTCTGTCGCCATCGACGTTCGATGGATGAAACTGCTCAAAGGCGATCTTTTCAGCGAGCTTCAGGGTATCTTCATAAACACTCCGGTCAAAATCCTTGAATGCTTCAAAGCGGTTGAGCTTCTCAACCTCCAGCATTTCAAACAGCGTAAAACGGACGTCGCGTGAATCTACTAATGAACTTACAGCCATAACTTCCTCCTTTAATAATTAATAAGATGGATGTCCCGAATTCGTAAGCCGGCCATGAGGGATGCCGCATCCCCGGTGAAAAATACTGAGCCTTTCCGGTTTTAAGCGTTTATATTTCCTGCCATGCATTTGAAAAAGGTTCCATCCGAACAGATATTGCAGTTAATGATTAGTGATGTACTTTATATAAGAATTAAATTAAGTCAATAAATATTTATTGACAGTTATATTTCGTTCGTTTAATACAACCCCTATGCAATATTACTTAAAATTCGAAGACTGCTTAAACGATATGGCAATCTGGCCGGGCGTCTGTGCTTGCCTTTTGAAATTCCCTGATTTGGATTGCCGCCGCGCGGAAAGGAGGGAGTATGGCCAGGCGCGATATTAAGGAAGCCAGGAAGGACAATATCATTGACGCCGCCTTACAGGTATTTACGGAAAAAGGGTATGCCAACGCCACCATGACGGATATCGCAAAGAAGGCAGGCGTTTCCACGCCCGTTTTGTACGGTTATTTCAAGACGAAGGAGGATTTGCTCTTTACGATACCGGAAAAGCTGAGCGAAGAACCGGTCCGGACGCTGGATGTTGCACTCCCGTATTTCCGGGGTCCGGAGGCAAAAATCCGGTTTATTGTTCAAGGCTATATTACCCTCTATGAAAACAATCCCCTTTATGCGTCTCTCGTCATGCTTGAGCTCAAGACAAACCGCAAGTTTTTAAAAACAAAGGCGTACGTCACCATTCAGAAAGTCGCCCGAACGCTGCTGGAGAGCATTCGGGAAGGAATTAACGATGGAACGTTTAAGGATCAGACCGATGCCTTCCTCGTCCGTTCCATGATTTTGGGGACCATCGAGCATCTCTGCATCAACAAGATCCTGCTCGGCGAACCCAAGGACCTTCAGGTTTACGTTGATCCGCTGGTCGACACCATCCTGGAAGGCATAAAAAAACCGTCAAAACATTTTTCCATCAACCTGAGCATCAACAATCTTGAGATTGCTGATATTCCCGCAGGAGACAATCGAGAGGATAAACAGGATAAAGAAGAGCCTGCCTGAAGAAGCAACAATCGTAAGCAGCCATTCCCATGATGCCTTTCCTTCGGCGGGTAAGCCGGGTGCAGGGCGGATGTGCATCGAAAATAAGGGCGTTCCCGATGCGCCGGGCGACGATTCATCCTCCAGTTCACGCCATGATTTCCTTGACAGGCAATCCCGATCTTGTATAGAGAATCACAAAGCATATGCGGCATTTCATCTGATGCCGTAAATTAAACAATCAACAGGTGCGGGAATATGCCGGGGTCATTCCCAAAATGGATTTTGCTGGAATTGGTGATGTTCGCCGCAATCTTCTGTGCCGCGCTCAGCGCTTCTGCTGAAACACTGCTCCTCGAGGATAAACCTTCCTACGATTTGTCCGGTTATATGGAAATTCTGACTGATCCGGAAAACAAACTGACGGTGCAGCAAGCTGCCGACCGTAGCGACTGGACAGGAACGGTCCGTGACAGGGTTCCCAACCTCGGGTTCACGCAAGCGGCCATATGGATCCGTTTTTCACTGGCCAACAGGGCCGATGCTGCCCGAAAATTCTACATCTCCTTTGAATATCCGGTGACAAACTCGGTCGCCTTTTACGCGAAAAGCCCACAGGGCGCCTTACAAAAAGAGCATACGGGAAGCAGCATTCCCGCATCCGCAAACGTTGTGCCCGACCGGTACTTCCTGTTTCCTCTCACCATGGGTGCCGGTGAAACGGCCGTGGGTTACCTGAAGGTGCAATCCACATCGAGAATGATTTTTCCCATCCGGGTTCTTTCCGATCAGGCCCTTTTTCGAAAAGCCATCCGGGATTATACCGTATACGGGGCCCTGTTGGGATTTCTTGTGCTGGTGATGCTGTATTTCACCGCCTCAGGCTCTTTCCTGCATAAAGGAACCGCTGTCTGTCTGGTCCTTTACAGCATCTTTTTCGGTATGCATACGGCCATCAGGGGTGGCTTCATCCGTCTTCTCTTGCCGGACATACTGGTCGGGATCATGGATATTCTCCAGCTTGTGGTTGTCGCCGGACTATTTTTCACCGGAGCCAAGTTCTTCCGTCTGTTCCTTTCCCTGAAAAGCCGCTCAAAATTTCTTGATCGGATCATGACGTTTTTTCAATACCTGAGCCTTACGTTCATTGTCATCCCCATTTTTCCCGACCCGATCATTATCGCCACAACCCTTGTTCTGATTGTCATCAATCCCCTCTTTTCGATTGGCCTTGCCTTCTATTTTTGGCGCAAAGGCGTCTCGAACGCCGGCATTTTCGCCATCGGGTGGGTTGTTGCCCATCTTGTCGCCGTCCATGATTTTTTCAGGATCAACGGGGTTATATCTTATGAACCGCTTGGCGAATGGCCGATTCCGTTTTCCCTCTTTATTGCCCTGCTTTTTTTATCGATTGCGCTCATCCGGAAGAATGCGGCCGACCGTCTCATGGCGGAAACCGACCCGCTGACGCGCCTGGCCAACCGAAGGAAATTCGATGAGGTACTCCACCAGGAATGGGATCGCTGCCGACGGCAGCAGTCACCTCTGTCCATCATCATGGCTGATGTGGATCATTTCAAACAATACAATGACTCCTTCGGCCATCGGGCCGGAGATAAGTGTTTGTGCTTAGTTGCCGATGTTCTGGCAAACCATGCGAGACGAAGCGGAGACCTGGCGGTCCGTTATGGCGGCGAGGAATTCGTTCTGCTGCTTCCCCATCTTAATGCGGCCGGCGCCTTTGCCGCGGCGGAAAGAATTCGCAATGCCGTAATCCAGGCTACAGAAGGTGGAACAAACCGGCACGCCGAGGATCATATTACCATCAGTTTGGGGGTGGCGACCAAGATACCGGAAGAAGGACGAAATCCGGAAGATCTGGTTCTGGAAGCCGACAAGGCCATGTACGAAGCAAAACGGGCCGGACGAAACCGGACCGCGGCCTTTGATCAGAACGTCCTTCCCGGCAGGGGGGCCTATGAAGAGGCATTGGCGACAAAGTAACGCATGACGGCCATGGGTGAATTGATCAATCAATATCCCGCAGAAAATCCTTGACCACAGCTCCAAATATATCCGGCCGTTCGATCTGATGCAGATGCGACGCCTGCGGGATCACGGCCATGCGGGCGCGGGGAAAGCGCTGTTGAAAACGGTGCACCGTCTCCACCCCCGCTTCATCCCGATCGCCGCAGGTCAGCAAGACGGGCTGCGATATTTCAAAAAGACGCAGCGACAGATCGTAATCCTTGAGCTTCCCGGTGACGGTAAACTCGCTTGGCCCCCACATGGCATTGTAAACATCCGCATTCAAGCGGGAAAATGCTTTCTCAAGGGATTCCGGCCAGGGAGACAACAGACAGACATGCTTTTCATAGTAGGCCAGCATCGCAGACTGATACGCATCGCCGAAGTTGCCTGTCGCCTCGCCTGTTTCGATGGCGGCCCTGATTTCGGGCGGCATCAGGGCGATATTCCGGCGCTGGTCGGCGTCCCATGCCGGTGTTGAAAGAAGAGGGGCGCAAAGCAGGATTCCTTTCACACAGGCGGGCTTGCGATCCAGCACATAGGCGCATGCCAGCGCACACCCCCAGGAAAAACCCATCAAATAGAATTCGTTCAGTTGCAAACCCGCTTGCACATGATCCAGTTCCTCCACGTAGTTTTCCACCGAATAAAATTCCCTGTCGGCGGCGCGGCTGCTTCTTCCGCATCCCAACTGATCATAAAAAAAGACCGGCCGGTCTTCCCACAAAAACTCCAGCCCGTCGCTCATGCTCAGAAAACCGGGGCCGCCGTGCAATACAATAACCGGGGTCTTTTCTATATTTTCTCCATACACGGCATACCAGATACTGCCGTTGGCCGTTTCAAGAAAACCTTCACGCATACCGATCACTCCTTTCTGTGAAAAGCATGATGTGCGGACACGGCATGGGTTAAGACAAGCACGGCAACGAAGCCGGCATCAATCGCAACGGAAGATATGCGCCTTATTCAAAGCCATGCCAGGTCGTGATGTTGTTTATCGGTTCACGGGAGCTTTCAATCCTGTTTGCCGGATCGTCCGGGTCGGGATAACCGACGGCAATGGCGATGACAATGCGCTTTGAATCGGGGATGTTCGCATATTTTCTGATCACGTCGGGATACATGGTGCCCTGGCCCTCGATGCAAGTGCCTAAACCGTAGGTCATGGCCGTAAGGCAAATGGTCTGGATGACGATTCCCATGTCGAGCAGGGGGCCCGGTTCGGGCAGCAATCTGTCATTGAGAACGATGATCGCCGCCGGGGCATCGAAAAAGCGGATTCCCTTTTCCCGCCATGCCTTCCTCTTTGCAGCGTCCTCCCTTTGGATGTCCATCAGGGCAAAGAGCTGTTTGGTCAGTTCCGCCCGGCGCCGCTGATATACCGTATCGGCAGGTTTTTCCGTAACCTTGCGCTCCTGCCTGGAAGGCGCTCCGGAGCGGAACATCTCGATATTGCCCTGTTTGATTTTTTCGAGGACATCCCCTGTGACGACGGCAAACTCCCAGGGCTGTGTGTTCGATCCGGAAGGTGCCTGGTTGGCAATGGAAAGCACCTCCGTAATGATTTCCCTCGATACAGGGTCCGGTTTAAAGCCCCTGATGCTTTTCCGCATCTTCACGGCTTCGATAAGGTCCATGTTTTGACTTCCTTTCATGATTTATTGCACCTCCTCCTTGCCCTTCCGCTGAGAAACTGTGTCACCATAAGCAAATGTGTCATTCCGAATCCCGCAGCGGCGGGATGAGGAATCTGAAGTTGTTCATTTCATTAAACATATAGATTTCTCCCTTCGGTCGAAATGACAAAAATATTCATTGCGACACAGTCTCTGACGGGCGAGGGGAAAAAGAGAATGCCGATACAGGATTATCTCTGATCACAAAACCCGCCGTCGATGGTGATAGTTTTTCCGGTCACATAATCGGACAGATCGGTCACCAGAAACTCCACAACCTTGGCGCAGTCTTCAATCGTTCCTTCCCTTCTCAAAGGGATGCGCTTGGCGAGTTTGCTTCTGTCGCCGAGTCTGCCCGTGCGGATGATGCCGGGGGCGATGCTGTTCACGTTGATGTTGAACGGCCCCAATTCCTGAGCCAGGGCGCAGGTGTAATGAATGATGGCCGCCTTTGCCGTTCCGTAGGGATGATACCCCGGCGAGGCTGTAAGACCGGCGCTGGAAGAGCAGGTTACGATTTTGCCCGAGCCCTGCTCCTTCATATAGGGCGCAACGGCCATGCAGGTGTACATGCAGGTCATAAGATTAATGTCGAGCACCCGCGTCAACATATGCTGCGGACACATTGCCGGCGTTCCCGTCAGGGGGGCGTCGCCGGTCTGGCCCGGCTCGTCGGCAAAGGCGACGGTGCCCCCGCCGGCGTTGCAGATGGCAATATCGATGCGTCCCAACCGGGCGACCACGTCGGCTGCGGCCTGTTCCGCCGCCGCGCGGTCCGTCAAATCGGCCTGGATGCCGATTGCCCGGACGCCCAGCGCCTGACACTCGTCCATGACTGTGGGGGCCGTCATCAGTTTTTTCTCAAATTCATAGACGTCGGCGGCATGGAGATTTCTGTCCACAATGGCTATATCGGCCCCTAATTCCGCCAGCCTGAGTGCATACCCTCTGCCAAGACCGCGGGCGCCGCCCGTGATCATGGCCACCTTGCCTTTTAATTTTTTTTCACTCACTTTAATGACTCTCCTATGTTTATTTCATTTTCTTCCGGTACAAAAATGACCTTGGCGGCCTTCCTGCTAACTTATTTTAACCACGGAGCGTTACAGCTTATCCCATCCGAATCGTCCATCATCGGGTTGCGACGACGGCATACTCAGGGTTTCCGGCAGAGGCGATCTGCCGGAATATTCCGGCGTGATTCTGCTATCGCTATCCGGTATATTCCAACATGCGTCCGAAAGTCAATCATGACTGTAATGTCCCTTTAAAAAATACCGTCAACCTGTCGTGCCGCATGGCAGATTGTGACCCTCTTTTATGCCGACAACGGCGATTTTCATGCCTTATGGCGATGACACAGGGTAGCGGTGAAGCACAAAAAGACGGGAGATGATGAAACGGCAAGATGGAGCAGGCCGAAGCGATGTTGTCCCATGCAAGTAAAGCATCAAGCGCAACGAAGCGGCAGGATCTTGTTGTTGACAAAAGCATGAAGCTGTAAGATAAAAAAGTACAAGCGGTTCATGCACGTTGAAATCTCAACATATGGCCCGTCTGTCCGCTGTTGTCGTCAACGATTCGCTGCCGGCTGCCGGGGAGGATCCGGCGGCATATGCCCATGACGGCGCGACCATCCGGGTTAAAAGGTCATGAGTTTGGAGGAGCTTTTCTGAGGCTGAGTTCATGAAGAATATCGAATCTCTCTTATTTCCAAAATCCATCGCCCTGATCAACGCGTCGGGCCATAAGGCAAGGATCGGCCATACGATCCTCCAGTATCTCGAAAGCTGGCCGGGGCCGCTTTATCTTGTCAATCCCAAAGAACAGGAAATCATGGGCCGGCGGGCTTATGCCGACGTTTCAGACCTTCCCGATGCGGTTGATCTGGCCATTATTACCGTAGAAGCTCACAGAGCCGTTGACGCGGCAAAAAAGTGCGCCGAAAAGGGATTTGGGGCGCTGATCATTCTCGCCTCCGGATTTTCGGAGGTCGATGAGGAGGGAATGCGTCTGGAACTGGAACTGAAGGAGCATGTCATTGCCAGGGGAACGCGACTTCTCGGTCCCAACACGCTGGGGCTGTTCATTCCCGGAACCGGCCTCGACACCATTTTCGTCGAACACGGCGACCGGATGTTTGCCGTGCCGGGCGACGTGACATTCATTACCCAGAGCGGCTCCGTCGGCGTGGAAGCCCTTGGCGTCTCCGGCATCATCGGCGGGGGTCTCCGGGCGTTTATCGGAATGGGAAACCGGTCGGACGTCGGCGAAAACGAATTGCTGGCCTATTTTGCCCATGACGACCGGACGCGCTGCATCGCCGTGTATCTGGAAACCTTTCAGAACGGCCTTGCATTTATCGACCTTTGCCGGAAGATCACTCCCCGGAAACCTGTTGTGGTCCTGAAGGCGGGCAGGTCCGACGTCGCCCAGCGGGCGATTGCCTCCCATACGGGGAAAATGGCATCCCCCGTCGATATCTTTTACGGAACGGGGAAACAGGCCGGCATCATCCTGGCCAAAAACGAGGAGCAGTTGACCGACTATGCAAAGATACTCTCCCGTGAACCGCCTGCCGCCGATCCCGGCGTGGCGATCGTGACCTTTGCCGGCGGCTACGGGATCATCACCCTCGATCTCATCTCCGAGGCAAACGTCCTTGAAGTCGCCTGCTTATCGGATGAAACGGTGTCGCGGATCAAACAATGCACGCCGCATTTTGCCTCCGTGATGAATCCCATCGACCTGACGGCTTCCGCGGATAATATCATGATGGCAAAATCCCTGGAGGCCCTGGAGGAAGATCCTTCGGTGGGAATCATCTTTTGCATTGCCTTCTTTGCGCCCCTTAAGATAGACCGGGGACTGATCGAAATATTGGCCGCCCACCGCAGCAAAACAAAGAAACCCTTTGTCGTGTTCGTCGCCTATGGGCCGTTTACCGATGAGATCGCCCATACCCTCTATGACAAAGGCGTGACGGTCTTCACGTCCTTGAGCAGGGCTGTCCGCGCCATGGATATTCTGGCTCAAAGGGGGCGCTACCTGCAATTCCGGCAATGACCGATTGTTTCAATTGCTTTATATTGCGTGTGCGAGGGAAGCGTCATCATTGATTTGCCGTTGCATTTTCCCTTTTCTCGATATAGTGAATAAAAAAATATAGAAACCGGATGAGGCAGTCCCATGTTAACGACGGAAGAATTGAAAAGGTACAGCCGCCAGATCGCCATTTTCGGCGAAGAGGGACAGGAAAAACTCAAAAGGGGGCGCGTTCTTCTGGCAGGGGCCGGTGGACTGGGAACGCCGGCGGCAGTGTATCTGACCCTGGCCGGCGTCGGCTTCATCCGCATCGTCGATGACGATGTCGTCGAAGAGACGAATTTCAACCGCCAGATTCTCCATTGGCAGCGCGATCTGGGCAGGCCGAAGACGCAGTCTGTCATGGAAAAGCTCCGGCAGATGAATCCCTATGCCGACATTGAAGCCTTTCACCGGCGCATCGATGAGGCCAGTGTTCATGATCTGGCGGCGGATGTGGACGTTATCGTGGATGCCATGGACAATTTTGAGACCCGGTACCTGCTGAACCGGGCGGCCATTGCCCGCCGAATTCCTCTCATGCACGGGGCTATCCGGGAGTTTTACGGACAGGCGACGACCGTACTGCCGGGCCAAACGGCATGCCTTAAGTGCATCTTCGCCGAGGGTCCGAAGGCGGGTTCCTTTCCCGTCCTGGGCGCCGTGGCCGGATTCATCGCCACCGTTCAGGCGACGGAGGTCATCAAATATCTGACGGGGAAGGGGGATCTCCTGGCCGGCAGATTGCTTCTCTGGGACGGTCTGCGGAGCGAAACGGACAGCATCAAGGTCGGCAGAAACCGCCGATGCATCGATTGCGGGGGGATTTAAATGCCGGGGATAATGTCCCTATGAAACTTGCCATCATCGGCGCCGGACCGGGCGGTCTTTATGCGGCCCTGGAAGCGGCAAAACGGAATGTTTCGGTTGACCTTTACGAAAAAAGGCGGATCGGCGAGGGCATTTGCTGCGGCGAATGCATCTTCGATTTCCTCGACATCATGCCCCAGCCGGGCGAAGGCCTGCTGCATGGCGTCCATAACGTCGTTCTGGCGGGCCGCAGGCTATACGGCATCGCCATCGGCAGGTATCGAAACCTCTGGATGGTGGACCGGAAAACCTGGCAGCAGGCACTGGCAAGACAAGCAACGGACCGGGGCGTTCGCCTTTTTGAGGGCGCCGATATTACGCCGCCGCGCCTGCTTGACATGCAGCGGGAATACGACTGGATCATAGACGGCAGCGGCGCGCCCTCCGTCGCATCACGGGCCTATCATTTTACAGGCGAGTATTTTCATGAATATATGGCAGCCTGTCAGGTTGTTCTGCGGGGCGATTTTTCTTCGCTGCATCCGCGCATCAAGGTGGGGTTCTTTTCCGATTTGCCTGCGGCCCTGCAGCCCGGATATTACTGGATTTTCCCGAAGGAAAAAGGACTGGCCAACGCCGGCGTTGTTTGTACGGTGCGCAAAGCCTTGGGGGGAAAACCGCCGGGTCTGAAAAAACGGCTGGCCGATATGCTGGACCGGGAGAATCTGCGGGGGTGCGAAATCCTGGCAACAGGCGGCGGGATGTCCTCTGCGCGGGTTCTTCCGCGCCTTGTTTTCGACAACCTTCTTCTTGTGGGCGATGCCGCCGGGCTGACGTCGCCCCTCCACGGCGGGGGCATCGATACGGCGTGCTTAAGCGGCCATCTGGCCGCAAGCGCCATTGCACGGGGAAAAAGAGGCGTCGGCGGCTATGAAAAACGCTTGCACCGGCATTTACGGGATAAGCTGGCCCTGGAGAACATCACCGTGCAGAAGATGCGGACGCTGGATTTCAACGGCTTCGATGAACTGCTGGCCGGCGTGACCTCGCGGAGCCGTGCCGTCCGCGCCGGGATTGCCCTTCGTCACCCTGATCTGCTGATGGCCGCCTACCGGTTGTTGCGGCATAAGAAACATACACTGAACGGATCTGTCTTACAGGATGCTTGATTATCCGGCGTCCAAAAGATGATCTTCCTGCATCGATGCAAAGGATGCGACAATCCGTTTTACCCCGAAACAAAACAGCCACCGGTTTTTGGCCGATGGCTGTTTTGTTCATAATGGTTGCCGTCCTCCTCTTATGAGGGGGAATGGTTGTGGTTAAAGGCTAATGTCCTTTATTTTTTGACACGATAGCTTACTGCGGCTTCAACACGGCGATTTTTCTCTCTCCCGATCGCGACACGGTTGTCATAAACCGGCCTCGATTCACCGTAACCTTTTGCCGTCAGTCTGTCTGCTGCAATGTCGAATTTTTCAATTAAATAGGCCCTGACGCTCTCCGCCCGCATTTGTGAAAGCTTCATGTTGGCTTCATCTTTACCGACATCGTCCGTATGACCTTCGATTTTCAGATTAATTTCCGGATTTTTCTTCAACACATCGGCAAATTTCTTCAGCTCCTCATGATATATGGGCTTCACAACCGCTTTGTTTGTATCAAACTTGATATTGATGGTTGCACGGCCCCGCTCAAACATTCCTTTTTCCTCGCCTGAAGCGGCCGCCGCAGGCTTTTTCAACTCCATCACAGGCGCCGCCGCGGTCTTGGCGCAATCCTCATTGCTCAGCGCCGATT